>CALAXS010000625.1 GCA_937895305.1 uncultured bacterium | reverse complement strand
TGGATATCGACCAGGCCCGTCAATCCCGCCGCGCCCGCTTCCGTGACGAACTGTCCCGTGAAGCGGAGCGTGAGGTAGTCGCTGATGAGGGCAATCCGTGCGACCCGCTCCCAGAGTTCGGGAGTCTGGATTTGATACCAATGGAGCTTGGCCACCATGAATTCTGGACTCAAGCCAGGGACACCGGTTGTTTCGTAGAATCCGGGCAGGGCGATGAGTTCGCCCAGAAGTGGACTGTGATTCTTGGCTCGCTGGTCATTCCAAATGACGAAAGGAGTCAAGGCCTCGCCATCGGCGTCAAGGAGGACGAAGCTGTTGGTCTGGGTGGCGAAGGTAATGGCCCCGATATGGGGGAAGCGTTGGGGGGCCTCGTGATAAAGATCGCGAATCATGGCGGTGATGGTGTTGCGAAATGTTTGCGCATCGATTTCACTGTAGCCGGGTTGGGTGCTTTCCACGGGTGTAGGACGACGAAGGAGCGCACACAGCTTTCCGTCACCATCAAAGATAGTGGCCTTGAAGTAGGTGGTACCCAGATCTAAAACGATACAATTTTCCAAAGGAAGCCCTTATGTATTCATCTTATAAAGTAGTGTAGTTACCGCTTCGACAATCCGTTCCCCGCTATCTGGACTCTTGAAGAGGGCGTTGGAGGCTTCATAGCCGCCTTCATTTACCGCTTCCCCGGTAACCAGATAGCCCTGTAGCTCGCCATTGGCCATGGTGATGATATGCGTGTCGGGATATTGGGATTCAATATGGAGTGCGAATTCGACAAAAAGTTCACCCGGTATTCCAATGAAGGTCTGGGTGCCAATACAGAGTGCCTGAATTTCTGCGGGCATGCACGTTGCCGCGTAGTTGGCGAGCTGCCCTGATGCGGCCATACGTGCGAGTGTTACGGTTTCTTCAGCGCCAAAGACATCACACTCGGCAGTGCGAATGTCGGCTGCGGATGCCTTATCGTCCATGCGTTGCTGGTAGATCGCTTTACTTTGGACACAATTCTTTTCAGCACTTGCCACATCGGGAAAATCACGAAGGGGCAAGATGAGGGTGCTGTGTTCGACGTTGAGTTGGAGATCATTATGATACTCAAGATCGCCTGTGGCCTGGATGACGGCTTGGCCCAGTGCTGTGCCGAGGCGATCGGCTTCCTCAAAAGTGCATGCTTTCACCACGTGCCGTGGGCTTTGGTTTCCCGATGCACCGGAGTGGTGGAGTACCGGACAGTCCGCCCCCACCAATTCCTTTTGCAGAAATTCCCTGGTCATGCCCGGGAAATCTGCACTGATGAGCGTGGAGTCTTCATGGAGTACGGTAGGGTGCATAGAACAGACCAGCATGAGGGCGATATATTCACGGGACATGGTGTTGCGCACCACAAGTACAGGTACCTCGGGACGACTTCGCCCTTCAGGTGAACGGCGGTTGGTGCCGACACAGGAACCGTCGGCTGTGCAGTGGGCCAGTTCAGCAGGGTGGAGCTGCTCTATAGACCGAAAGGCAGCATCCACGATGCTGTCTTCGAGATGATGGAGATAATCACGATTCGGTGGAGGAACGGTGGGGTCCCCCTCATTGCTGGCATAGCGGACGGTGTTGGGACCGGAGTGGGTATGGGTGGCGGTAATGAGGATGTGCTCTTCACGAAGGCCCGTCTCCATCTGGATGCGGGTACGGGCCCGTGCTGCGAGATCCTTGGGAATGAAGATGATGTCATTGGCGATGAAGAGGAGCGCATCGTCTTCTGATTCGAGGTATAGGGCAGAAGAGAAGAGGGAATCGTGTACCCCCGTGCTGATACGTTCCACATGGGGATAACCGAAAAGATGCATCGGTGTTGCGGGGGTAATATCAACCGCAGCTGCACCTGCGTAGAGTTCCGCCATAACCTGGGAGTTCCTTTGTGCCTGGTTCTTGTCATGGTTCATATCCTGTGCTTGAATATGACACCTTCAGCCATCATACTGAGCCTTTTAAGGGATTGCAACGGAAAGAGCTATGACAGATTTTCTGATAAAAAATGTTCGACTCCTCATACCGGGCGAAGGTGTTCATGCCGGGTACCTGCAAGTGCGGGGTGGGAAGATTATTGCACTGGGAGAAGGTGCGGTACTGGGGAATTGTGGCGCAGGGGAGGAGCTGGACGGGGGTGGTGCACTGCTTACGCCGGGACTCATCGATATGCACACCCACGGCATTGAGCAATTTAATTATGATCAGGGACCAGAGCATTTGTCGGGCGCTGCCATGGTGTTGGGAAAATATGGTTGCACAACGGTTGTGCCCACCATGGTGCCAGCACTTGGCCCAACGCTTTTTTCGGAACTGGATGCCTTTACACAGGCCATACCATCTATCAAAACCGTAGCAATCCCCGGGATTCATCTGGAAGGCCCCTTCGTTGCGATTACTGGCGCAGCCTGTGAAACCAGGGATGGCGACCTCGGATTGTTGGAAGATCTGTTATCCGCATGCAACAACCGTGTTGCAGTCATGTCCATTTCCCCCGAAGTGAAGAATATTATTCCACTTATCGAACGTTTGGTAGAGCAAGGCGTGAAGCCTTTCATTACACATACCCGTGCCAGCGTGGAAGAGACCCTCGCCGCCATGGATGCCGGGGCGTACCACGGCACCCATTTTTATGATGTCTTCCCTGTACCCGAAGAAACAGACCCCGGTGTACGCCCTGTGGGTGTGGTAGAAACGGTTTTAGGCGATTCACGAGGGACCTGCGATTTTATTTGCGACGGCATTCATGTGCATCCCATGGCGATTCGTGCTGCGGTAGCAGCGAAAGGCACAAAAGGCGTTTCGTTGATTACCGATGCCTCATTTGGTGCGGGGCTGGGTCCCGGACTTTACGATACGCCTTGGGGCTATGCTGTAGAAGTGAAACCGGGGGATGCACCGCGTATTGCAGATGCAACCCATCCCATGCGGGGCGGCCTTGCAGGAAGTGCGTTGACCATGGACCAGGGGATGCGGAACTTGTTGCAATGGCTGGATGCACCAGTGGCAGACATTTGGGCCATGGGGACCACGAGTCCTGCGGCGGTGCTGGGTTTGACGGACAAAGGAAAAATGGCCGTGGGCGGTGATGCAGACCTTGTGTTATGGGATGAATCATTGACCGTTAAGAAAACGTGGCTAGCGGGTGAAGTCGTTTATGAAGGATGAGGGAAACAATGAGTGAGTTTAAGTATAGCGCGGGAGCATGTGTCCCTTTTCGGGACAAGGCCACAGTAGAGCGGGTACGCGCCATCACCCGCGAAGACATCTGTAAGCATGATAATCCTGATTTTAACATCCGCGTTATGGACGCTGCGGATCTGGAGAAAACCTGGCTGCTGGATGTCTTTGAGCAAATTAAAACCGCGGCAGATGAAGGGCGCAAGTGTGTGCTCATCATGCCCCAGCCCTGGCCGGGCTATAAGTGGGTCGCACGGTTGATAAACATGTGTCGTATTGACTGCAAGCACCTGCATACATTTAATATGGACGAGTATGCCAATGAAGACGGGGTCACGGCCCCGGCGAGCTGGCGCTATGGTTTCATGTATTCCATGATGACCCATTTCTATAACGAGATCGACCCGGAGCTGCGCCCCCCGCTGGAACAGGTGCAGGGGCCGACCTCGGATAACATTAATGACTACGGTAAAATGATTGCCGACCAGGGTGGCGCGGACTGTTGTTATGGTGGACCGGGCTGGACTGGGCACATCGCCTTTGTAGAGCCGGACTGTCCGGAGTTCGATGCGCCCCTGGAGGAGTGGAAGACCATGGGGCCGCGCATCGTTACCCTGAGTCCCTTTACCATCGCGCAGAATTCATTGCATGGCAGCTTTGGACTGAGTGGCGATTTGACCATGGTGCCGCCCAAGGCAGCGACCATCGGTCCGGCGGAGGTTATTGGCGCGAAACGTCGCATCGAGTTACATTCCATCACCGTGGATGGTTCCGATTCGTCGTGGCAACGTACCATGTCGCGCTTGTGCCTCCATGGCCCGGTAACACCAAAGTTACCCAGTTCTATTCATCAATTGTTAAAGACCGAAGTCTGGATGTCGGAAAGTATCGCCCAGACCATTGAGCCCCGCTGGGACAAGGGCTATTAAAAGGAGTTCGTTTCATGGCAGTCAAATCGCAATCCACACTGGACTGGGCCAATGCCCCGGTCGTCAATGTACCCAATATCCCCGTGCCCCCGCCGGGTCCCAAGTCGCAAGAATACCATGAGCGATGTACAAAGTATTTCAAGGGCCTGAGTGGTCAGGTGAAACTGTTCCCCGTGACTTTTGAATCGGGCGAGGGCTGTCTCCTCCGCGATGTGGATGGCAATGAATACCTCGATTTTTCATCGGGTATTTACGTGACCACCCTGGGCCATTGCCACCCCAAGGTGAGTGAAGCCATTGCGAAATATGCCAGGACGCTCATGAATGCCCATGACTTCACCACGCCAATAAAAATGCAGTTGGTGGAAAAATTGGCAGAGTTGTTACCAGGCGACCTGAACGGATTCCAGTTTTATGATTCAGGGACCACTGCAGTTGAAGCAGGTATGCGTGTCATGCGCGCAGCAACAGGGAAGAACGAAATGATTTCCTGTTTTTATGATTACCACGGCAAGACCACGGGCGCAGTGTCCCTGGGCCATGTACGGTCATCCGTCTATGGCGCGGTACGCGCGCCGGGAATGCACATGGTGCCGCGACCGGATATGTATCACCCCCTGTGGAAAAAAGATGACGGTACCATCGATACGGACCAGTACATTAATTTTTATCGCGAGTACATCGACAAGGGCACGGTCCACGACGTGGCGGGCTTTGTGCTGGAACCCATACAAGGGTGGGGCGGGACGGTCATGCCCCCCGATGATTTCTTCCCGAAGCTGCGTGCCTTGTGCGATGAGCTGGGCATCCTGCTGATGGCAGATGAAGTACTCACGAGTTGGGGTCGTACCGGAAAATGGTTGTGCATGGATCATTGGGATGTGCTGCCCGATGTAGTAACCATTGGTAAGGGCTTCGGCAATGGTTTCCCCGTGACCTGCGTCGCTGTGCGTGAACCCTACAAGGAAGCCTTTGAGTCTATCTCCGCGTCGAGCAGTTATGGCGGGAACCCCATGGCCTGTGCTGCGGCGTTGGCTTCCACGGAAGTGATTGAAGAGGAGGGGTTGCTGGCCCACGCAGAACATCTGGGTAACGTGGCCCAGGCGCGTATGGAGAAGATGAAAGCGGAACACAGCATCATCGGCGATGTACGCGCCAAGGGCTGCCTCATGGGTATTGAACTGGTGAAGGATCGCGAGACCAAAGAACCCTTCAACGAGGCGGGTGAGCTGGTGTATCAGAAGGCCTTCGCGAAAGGCCTGGCCTGGATTCCGGCAGGCCATATCCTTCGCATGAGTCCGCCCATCGTCATGAACGAAGAGAATCTGCTGAAGGGTTTGGACATCATTGACGAAGCCATTGGCGAGACGCAGAGGGAGTTGATGTCTTGAGCAGCAAGACCTATGGCATTGGTGTAGTGGGTTATGGCTTCATGGGGCAGACCCACACCTATGGCTACCACAGCATTCCATTTTTCTATAAAAAACCCGCACTGAAGTATGTGCTCAAGGGTGTGTGTGTACGTCGCGAGGAAACCATAGCCGATGCGGTGAAGCAGGGCAAGTTTGAGTTCGGCACGACCCGCTTTGAAGATTTGCTGGAGCGGGACGACATTCACATCATCCATGTGTGTACGCCCAATGCCATGCATCGGGATCAGGTGGTCAAAGCCATCGAAGCGGGCAAGCACGTCTATTGCGACAAGCCCCTGGGCAGTAGTTATGCCGATTGTAAAGCCATGGTGAAAGCCATCCATGCTGCACCGGATGACCTGGTGACGCAGGTCGCGCTGCAATATCGTTTTTATCCCAGCACTATGCGCGCGAAGCAGATGGTGGAAGAAGGCTTCCTGGGTAAAGTTTATTCCTTCCGTGCCTGTTACTTGCACGCCAGCAATATCGACCCCGACAAACCGCTCAAGTGGAAGCTGGACAAGGAAAAAGGCGGGGGAGGGGTACTCTATGATTTGGGAAGCCATGTACTGGATTTGGTGAATCACTTGATTGGACCCTTTGGCAGTATCTTTGCCGATACCCATACCGCGACCAAGCAACGGAAACATCCCGAGACCGGGGCGATGGTGGATGTGGCGACCGACGACCTGGCGATTATGATGCTGCGCACGGTGGACGGTGCACTCGGCACCGTGGAGGCTTCCAAACTGGCCACGGGAACCAACGACGAACTACGTATCGAGATTCATGGGGAGCAAGGTGCCCTGCGACTCAATCTCATGGACCCGAACTGGCTGGAGGTCTATGACCTGCGCGATGAAGGTGGACCCATGGGCGGGAATCGTGGCTTTAAAAAGATCGAGACCGTAAGTCGCTATCCCGATGCAGGCGCCGAATTCCCCGCACCCGCCTTGAATATAGGTTGGCTACGCTCCCATGTGGCGTGTTTGCATAACTTCCTGTCAGCAGTTGCGGGCAAGGGCGAGGCCCATCTGGATATACCCGGTGCCGCAGAACTACAACGCATCATGGATGCAGCCTATACATCGGCGGATACAGGTCAATGGCAGAAACTATGATGGATAAAAAACAACATCGAATTTTAGTGGTAGGCGTAGGCTCCATTGGTGAACGTCATGTGCGCTGTTTTTTAGCTACAGGCCGTGTAGCGGTGGGAATCTGTGAAGTAAACGAGTCACTGGGAAATACCGTTGCAGAGCGCTATGGCCTGGACGAAGTATTTAGTGCACTGGAGACCGCTCAGGAATCGTCCTGGGATGCCGTACTCATTGCCACACCCGCCCACACCCATATTCCTATTGCGTTGGCAGTGGCGAAGCAGGGAATTCCCTTGCTCATCGAGAAACCCCTGTCCACCAGCCTGGAAGGTGTGGATGAATTACATGCGCTGGTCAAAGAGAAAAATCTGCTGACGGCGGTGAGTTATAACTATCGCGCCCATCCAGCACTCGCAGCCATGAAAGCTGCACTGGATACCGGACGTTTTGGCACACCGAAGCAGCTATACGCCCTCTGTGGACAAAATTTCGCGACCTACCGTCCTGCCTATGCCGATGTCTATTTCGCAGATCGTGCACAGGGCGGTGGGGCCATACAGGATTCCCTCACCCATATCCTGAATATGGGGGAGTGGCTTTTGGGGCCTGCGACACAAGTGCTTGCAGACGCGAGTCATCAGGTATTGGCAGGAGTAAACGTGGAAGACACCGTGCATGTAATTGCGCGTCATGGCGACGTTCCCGCGATCTACACCATGAATATGTATCAGCAGCCCAATGAAACAACTTTGACGGTGGTCTGCGAAAAGGGAACCCTGCGCTTTGAAGTGCATCGCTGTCGCTGGTCCTGGATGGATACGGTGGATGGTCAATGGCAGGAAGAAGATTTTGCCTTTCAGGATCGCGATGACTGGTATGTCTTGAATGCCAACGCTTTCCTCGATGCACTGGAAGGAACCTGCGCCCCCCTGTGTAGTCTGGAAGAAGGAATACAGACCCTGTGCTGTAATCTGGCGATGCTGGCCTCTGCGGATGCAACTCCCTGGCGGGATGTTTGATATGCTCGTGTCCAATCCCCAGCGTATTCGCCTCGCTATGTTAGGCATGGTAGAAGGTAACGGCCATCCCTACAGCTGGAGTGCCATCATCAATGGTCGCTACGATGCAGCGATAATGGCGGAGTGTGGGTACCCGGTGATTCCACAGTACCTCGGTGCACAGCCGCCCGAGGCCCTGGGCATTGATGGTGTGGAAGTGACCCACGTGTGGTGTGATAACCCGGAAGACGCGCAGAAAGTCGCAGCGGCCTGTTATATCCCCAATGTCGCTGAAGCTCCGGAAGATGTAATCGGTGAAGTGGATGCTGTGGTTATTGCCACAGATATTGGCGGTGAACATGTGGACCGTGCACTTCCTTTTATCGAGGCGGGTGTCCCCGTTTTTATCGATAAACCCCTTTGTGATAACGCCGAAGACTTGCAGCAGTTTATGGAATGGCAACAGGCAGGGAAGGCCTTTCTCTCCAGCAGTTGCATGCGCTATGCCAGAGAATTTACAGACTTGCAAGAACGCATGGCGGGTGTGGGCGATGCACGACTCATTACCATCACCATGGCGAAGACGTGGGAACGCTATGGGATTCATGCACTGGAAGCCGTGTATCCCTTTCTTGAGGCGGGCGGCTATACCAGCGTCCGCCATTCTGGAGATGAACAAAGTAATATCATGCACCTCTCCCACGTCTCCGGTGTTGAAACCGTGCTGGCGGTGATAGAGGATTTATACGGTGCCTTTGGCCATGTGCAAGTTTACGGTACGGCCGGGGCGGAAGCCGCAAAATTTGAAGACACCTTCACCGCCTTCAAGGCACAGCTGGAGGCATTCATTGGGTATTTACGAACAGGGCAACCACCTTTTCCCTTTGCCGAAACCGTTGAGCAGATGAAAATAATTATTGCAGGCCTACAAAGTCGGGAGCAGGATGGCAAGGCGATTGCATTGGATGAAATAGATGTGTAGGAGACTTCCCCTTGTTCCCTATTGCCTGCCGTGCTACGGCCTCTGCTTGGGAATGCATACCCCGGAGCTCTGCTCCGGAAAACGAGACGTATAGATAATGGACCCAGTGTAGTGCCCGGTTTTATATCAGGGAATAGCTAAAAGTAGGAGCTTGAAATATATGGGTGTTCTGGATAATTTTTCATTACAGGGCAAGGTCGCACTGGTTACCGGTGGCGCGGGCATCGTGGGACAGCAGATTGTCCGTGCTGTTGCAGAAGCCGGGGCAACGACCTATGTTGCATCCCGAAACCTGGAAAGCCTGGAAGCACTACAGGAGCAGTTTAAGGCTGAAGGCCTGGAGATTACGCCACTGCAATACGATCAGGGGGACGAGGCATCGGTGCTGGCTTTGCGCAATGCCGTTTTGAAAGACGCTGGACGTCTGGATGTGCTGGTGAATAATGCTGTGTTTCGCCCCATGAAAAAAGCCTTTAAAGACGATGCAGCGACCTTCCATGAAAGTATGCGGGTGAATGCAACGGGCCTTTTTATCATATGTCGTGCCATGGGCGATGTGATGGCGGAACATGGCAACGGCTCCATCATCAATATCGGCTCTATTCAGGGCATGATCGGACCCGACCCGGAGATCTATCAGGGGACCGAAATGAGCGGCTGGTACCCGGACTACTTTTTCCACAAGGGCGGTGTACTTAATTTCACCCGGTTTATCGCCAGTTATTATGGCGCAAAAGGGATTCGTTGTAATTGCCTTTCCCCCGGCGGCGTTCAAACCGAAGATCACCCGCCCCGGTTTGTGGAGCAATATAGTGCACGCACCTTCCTCGGACGTATGGCGAATCAAAGCGACATGATGGGCGCGGTTGTTTTCCTTGCCAGTGATGCCTCGGCCTATGTTACCGGGGTGAATATCCCGGTGGATGCAGGGTATACCGCGAAGTGAGTCGTCACTTGTTTTCGACTTGAAGACTATGGGGCCAAGAGATAAGATGAGAAGGCTGTTCCCCCGGCGCAGTAA
>CALAXS010000624.1 GCA_937895305.1 uncultured bacterium | reverse complement strand
GCATTGATACAGAACAGGACACCACGTTTGCCAGGTACAATGCCATGGGGACACCCTGGACCATATTAATTGATCGCAAGGGCACGGTACGTCATGCGGCCTTTTTCCGCGAAGCGGAGATTGAGGCGAAGATTCAGAAGTTGTTGGCGGAGGAAGCGTAGCCACTACTCTTCAATGAGTTCGATGAATGCGGATGCACCTGGCCCAAGCTCTATGTTGATGGGGACATTTGTTTTGTAGTGCTGCCCGGACATCCATTCACTTATACGACGGGGTTTCACCTTGGGCGTTAAGATAACTTTAGCGGTAGCTTCTTCATCAATTACAGCGGCTTTTGTTGGAAACTTGGTGACACCGTTGTTGTTAATGAGTTCAATCACCCACCCGCGCTCCGTTCGATTGATTGCGTATTGCACATCGTCACACTGGATAGTTACAGGGCCATAGTCATCTACGAGCGCATTCAATAACTCATTGCTAATGGCTGTGCTTCGCCCTGTCGCCGGGTTAACCCATTCTCCCAACACTTCCACATCGCCTGTACCTTGCAAGCGGGACAGTTCATCACCGAGGGCCTTGGCATGACGCTCATGAAGTATAAGACGACTCCCGCGTCGCAGGACTTCGTGGAGGGTATTAATAAATTGCTTGTCAAAGTTCACATCCCCGGCGAGCAGGATGACCGGGTATTGACTGAGAACATCTACAGTCGCAGTGGAGAGCAACACATCACAGAGTTCGCCATAGGGTGTAGGTGTCAGGTAGCCCGCTTCCGGATTATCGGGGTTGGGTCGGTGGTGTATGATGTCTGAACCTGGAAACAACTGCGTCTGAAAGAGGTCGCGAATTTCCAGGTCACCTGTGGTGGGTTCCAGAATACCCCAGGGCCGTCCCTTGTACCCGTTATAACCATTGTAGCGATCAAGCACGATGGCCAGGGGAGTATAAGGCACACCACGATCATGGTCGCACATGAACTGAAATACGTCGGCCGCTTTTTCACCGTGATCGGTTAAGGTCCAGGGTGTATCGCCTCCTTCAAAGAAAATAGCACTGCTGTTTTCGGGCGTGACCATGGCGGCACCGGAGAACCAGCTATGCAGCCAGATGCGTTCATAGAAACTCAGCGAATGCCCCGCATCCAGACCACGCGCATAGTTGTCGTCTATCATGCGCAGGGGACCACTGGTCGTGCAGGAGCCATGAAACCAGGGGCTGACCTGAACCGACCAGGGCCGATTCCATTGACGTGCAGCACCACGGGCAAAGGCTATCTTCGATTGGGCAAATCCTATATTCTCGCCCAGTTCCAGCCCGATGAGTCGTGCGCCCCATTCAGCGGCGTAGGATTCGTAGTGTGAATGGCCCGTTACACTCAGGTTCCGCCCGCGCATGGCCTGGTTTCGTGTGAGGAAATAATCTTTTACAATGGCGTAGCATTCTTCACGGGAAGTGGGCATAGTGTCGTAGCCGTGAAGCCCGCGCGGTTTCAAATACTGCTCGAATTCAGCGAAGTCATCGCCATAGACTGCTTTCCACCAGTTCCGATCACTCGACAGATTATGGAAGTAGTAGCCCCATTCGCCCAATTGGATCGCATTGAAGACCCCCGCCCGATCCAGAATCTGAAGGGCTGCCTCGTCGTCGTTTGCTAGTCGCGCACGACCTTCCTTAATCTGGAATTCGCCGTAGCCGGGCGGATACCCCACCACAGGCCAGCCTACAGTCGCAAGATATTCAAAGAGTTTTGCAGAACTTGCACTTGCAAGGGGGCCGGGGTCAAATCCGTTTCCCAGTCTTTCACGTTGCATGGTTTCGACCATGGCTTTCAGATCGTCCAGATTGCCGGGGGCACCGTACATGGAAAAGACAAAGCCCTCTTGACCTGGAAGAAGGCGAACTTGCAGGGGACATTGAGTCATTGCTTCGTAGGTGGGCGCATTGCCTAATGCTGTGCTGGAAATTGAAGTACACAAAGTGATAAGTATGGTTGCAGCTTTAAAAGGAACCC
>CALAXS010000623.1 GCA_937895305.1 uncultured bacterium | reverse complement strand
AGCACTTTATGAAGAAAACAAAACTATTTTTTTATTTTACTCATGAGAGTGATGGCACAGCTACATCTGAAGCTATGATGAACAAAACTAAAATACTTTTTTATTTGGGCATACCCCTGGTGCTGAGCTGCATCCTTACCGCCATGTACTTCTCGGGCAATATTGTATTGCAACGGCTGGTGAGTCCGGTGCTGCCACCCATGTCCCCCGACGCCTGGCGTGAATTCGGTCTCCTCGAAAATGTAGCCAACATTATAATTCTCGCCCTCTTTGTACTTGCCTGTTATGCCGTGCGAATCAAGCGACACCTGCTGGAACGTGTAGGCTTTTGCGTACTCGCCTGCATGTTTCTCTTTGTCTTCCTCGAAGAAATCGATTACGGCACTCACTTCTACAACTACGCTACGACCGACGAGGAATACAACTGGTTTCTCCCCAAGACCGAATGGAGTCAGGAACTAATCCAGTCCATTGACCTGGATACGAAACCCTTCAACCTCCACAACAAAGGCGATGCGGTGGACACCGTTAAAAAATTTATGGACGTAGGTGCGGTCCTGTTCTTTGTGGTTTTCCCGCTGGTCGCTTCACGGTTCAATAATCGCTGGATTCGCTACGCCGCCCCGGACCGCTACGTCATTCTCACCATACTCGTCATTGTGATCATGCACTTTGTCGTTCACGAACTGGGCGACTGGGAAAAGGATGTGGTGCAAGCCGCCATCACCGCTGGTGGACCCATACCCCGCGAGCTCGGCTCCATCTCCAACAACCTCTCCGAGTTTCGCGAACTCAACACCTACTATCTTGTTGCGGTATACCTCGGTAATCTCGTGCTGAACAAGACGCTGGGACAAGACGCCTAAAATTACTTTCCCGCTCTCCCACCTGTCGCCCTCGCGAAGGAGGGGGCCTCCGCGTAATGAATCCGCGCACAAGTCGGGACAGTAGCCGTAGCAATCCCGCTCAAACGCGCCTGTTTTCCGGAGCAGAGCTCCGGGAGATGCATTCCCAAGCAGAGCTTGGGAACGAGGGATTGCCTGATGCTACGGCCCTCAGCTATGCCGTAGGGTGAGTAAGTTCGCTTCTGGCGGACAGCAGTACCGCACCGGGACATCGGTAACGCCCAGGCCCCGCGTCGTGTTTCCCGCCATGTTTTCATAGTGCCAGGTACCCTCGGCGAATTGGCGATCACAGTCGGCATTACTCTTTAGCATCCCCCAACCCGGTAAACAGATCTGACCACCATGGGTATGGCCACAGAGATAGAGCTGCGCGCCAGCCTGGGCGGCTTCGGCAATCCGCTCTGGGGAATGGACCATAAGTATCTTGAAGGTATCTTCCTTCGAACCTTGCATGGCGGCATTCACATCATCACAACAGTAATTGTGCGGGTCATCCGTGCCCCCTATCCATACAGGCGTATCACGCAGGTTAATCCGGGTGCCTTCATTCACCAACATACGCAGTCCGACTGCCTCCAGCTCAGGAATCATAAAGGAAAAGTCGTGATTCCCCAATATACCGAATGCACCATGGGTAGAACTAAAGGACTGTAATACCCTTTCCATGGCCGGGCGAATATGGTCCATGTTGCCCATGTGCCCATACTTGTAATCCCCGGTGACACAACATAAGTCCACTGTCAGCCCCTTGAGGAGATTGACAATGGTCGGGACCTGCTCGGTATCGAATTTGCTAAAATGAAAATCAGACAGATGCAGAATGCGGAGCCCTTCCAATGCTGGTGGCAAGTGGGGGACTGTCAGGTCGCTCTCGATGAGTACTGGCTGTACCGCGTTTTTTCGACCCCGATCCCACAGACCAAGCAGACGCAACCCCAGACGGGCAGTTTTTGCGAGGGTGTACATGTGTGGACGATTGAAGTCCAGCTCAGTCTTGCGGGTGTCACTATAACGCCCTTCCAATTCAAGACGTTTGCGCCATAGGGGATGTGTGCGCTCAGGGACTTCGCTAATCTCTTTCAGGTCTACGGCCAAGACTTACCCCAGTAACTTCAGGACACTTTGCGGCACCAGATTGGATTGGGTGACCTGAGCCGTGCTGGCTTCCAGTAAGATTCTGTTCTTGTTCAGTTCCGTTACCGTTTTGGCGATGTCCGCATCACGAATCGCAGATTCCGCAGCCAGCGCGTTCTGCGTTTGAATGTCACTTTGATTAATAGCCGAACTGAATCGATTTATCTGAGCACCCAACCCGGCGCGATTCTGACTGATGTTATTCGATGCACTGTCCAATGCGTTCAACGCATTCGCAGCACCTGCCGCCGTGCTGATGTCCACGGTATCAATTCCCAAATCCGTTGCAGTCGATCCATTCACATTGATCTGGGCGGACCCTTCGGTGCCCAGGTCTACATTCTGATCCGTAGCGATAACCGCAGTGCCATTAAACTCGGTGGTCTCAGCAACACTGTTCACCTGTTCGATGAGTTGCTGGGCTTCCTGATTCAGCGCAGCGCGCTGGTCATCGTTGAGTGTCCCGTTACCCGCCTGTACCGCCAACTCACGAATACGCTGCACAGCATCCTGCTGTGCCTGGAGTCCGCCATCAGCCGTTTGTGCATAGCTGATGCCGCTTTGGAGATTTCGACTTTCCACCTGGCCCTGAAGTGCCAGAGAATTGAAACGCTCTGCAATCGCAAGACCCGCAGCATCATCATCAGCACCATTAATACGTTTAGCCGACGCGAGTTGCTGGAGTGTCTTCGAGAGGAGTCCAGCGGTCTTTTTCGATTGCTGTCCTGCCTGAAGTGCAGAAATATTCGTGTTGATTGAAAGTCCCATGAATCGTCGATGCTCCGTACCTGTGACTTCCTTGTCAGCGGCGAACCTGTAGCCAATACACTATCTTTGTTGATTCTACCATAAAAACCCAAAAAAAGGATTTTTTCCGATTTTTCATCCTTTTTCGTGATATTTTGGGCAAATCACTACATGTGGAGCAGGATTTTCATCACGTCCGGGGCGGCTGCACGTTCCATGGCCTTGACCCCATCACTCAACTCAAAGGTCTGGGATATGAGCGGGCGGACCTCCAGCGTACCCAGGGCCAGGGCATCCAGCGCCGGACGAAAAGGACCACAACGGGAACCAATAACCTTGATTTCGTTGATGACGGGCAGGCTCATGTCGAAGGCTGCGGGATGGGCGGTGGTGGTCTTCAGAATGATAGTGCCCTCGGGGCGAACCAACTCCAACGCACGATCGAATCCGGCATGGGAGCCTGTGGCCTCAACGATGAGATCGGCACCGCGTTCCAGAGGATCATTTATATTTGCAGTAGCAATACCGAGATCATGGAGGAGCTTGAGCTTCCATTCGTGGCGGCCCACACAGACGATATTCTTACTCTGAATCCAGAGCGTTTGCGCGATGAGTTGACCGAGCTTGCCATCGCCAAGAACGATGATGCGGTCAGAAGGATTGATGTCGACCTGCTCGGTGATACGGAATGCTGCTGCGGCGGGTTCTGCGAAGACAGCCACATCGTCGCGGATAGAGCCGGGTGCAATGTGGAGGTTCTCCTCGGGCAGGACCAGGTATTCCGCGAAGGCCCCGTTGTGATTCAGGATACCAAGGACCGTACGGTTCAGGCAGTGGCTGGGCATTTCCATGCGACAGTAGTCGCACTTGTGACAGACGCAATTGATCTCACCGACCACGCGCTTCCCCTTGAGGTGGGCGTTGCTACATTGCTCGACGATGCCCACGAATTCATGGCCCAGCGTCCCCTTGAAACCCATGTAGCCGCGTACCAGTTCCAGGTCCGTGTTACAGATGCCCGCGGTCAATACCTTGATGAGGGCTTCGCCTGGACCGGGCTCCGGCTTGGGTACGTCCTTAACTTTGAGTGTTCCGTCGTATACCAGTGCGCGCATGGGGAGTCCTTGTTAATTCATTGGAGTACCTATTCAACAGGAGTGCGGGGTGTGAGGTCAAGTTGGGGGGACGGGAAGGTGAATGAGTGTCGGGTCTTTGTCGCAGCATAGTGGTCATAATGTAAAGAGAGATTGCCACGCCTCGTTTGCACTCGTCTCGCAATGACGGGTGAGGTGTAGTCGTCGCAGTGGGAAGGGGGAGGCTGTTGCGGGAGTGTGTGGGGTGTGTGTTCCGGGTTTGGTTAGGATTGGCGACGGGGGGATTCCCAATCGAGTTGGGAATGACAGGTGTGGTGGAGTCGTTATTGTAATCCCTGCTTTCCTCCTTTTCTTCTCCCCTCTGCGTTCTCCGCGTCTCTGCGTTAAGGCTAGTGCTCACGGTCGACGATAAACCGTGCTAGTTCGCGGAAGGTATCGGCTTCTGGCCCGAAGGGGGTGAGGGCGTTGATAGCGGCGTGGGCGGTTTCTTGTGCGAGGGCGCGGGATTTGTCCAGGCCGAGGAGTGCGGGGTAGGTGGACTTGTCGTTGCCTTCATCACTGCCGACAGGTTTTCCTAGTGCGCCTTCATCGCCCACCACATCGAGGATGTCGTCGGTAATCTGGAAGGCGAGGCCGATGTGTTCACCGTATTCGGTGAGGGCGGTGAGCTGGGCATCGTTGGCCCCGGCGAGGAGGGCTCCAGCACGGACGGATACGCGGATGAGTGCGCCCGTCTTGCAGCGGTGAATTTCCTGTAGTTCTTCCAGGCCCAGAGCTTTACCTTCGCCTTGCAGGTCGAGGTGTTGTCCGCCAGCCATGCCATAGACCCCGGCGGCCTGGGCAATTTCGCGGATGACCTGGATGGATTCGGATTCGGTGAGTACGTCGAAGGCCATGGTGAGGAGGGCATCACCTGCCAGGATAGCGGTGGCTTCGCCGAATTTAACGTGGAGGGTGGGCTGGCCCCGACGGAGGTCGTCGTCGTCCATGGCGGGGAGGTCGTCGTGGATGAGGGAGTAGGTGTGGATCATTTCCAGGGCACAGGCTGCGGGTAGGGCAGGTGCAGGGTCACCACCGATGACCTCGGCTGCACCGAGGGCGAGGGCGGGGCGGAGGCGTTTACCCCCTGCAAAGAGGCTGTAGCGAATAGCATCGACCAGGTCAGGTGGCGCAGCGTGCCAGCGATCAGCGTAATTGGCCATGG
>CALAXS010000622.1 GCA_937895305.1 uncultured bacterium | reverse complement strand
GTTCACTTATAGTGCCATAGTGTCTAAAATCATCTCTTCAATACAATCAATGCCAACATTATTATTGAGTAATTCTGACTTAATGCGCACCAGCATATTCCGCCAACTCCAGGACCACTCCATCCGGATCCCGAAAATAACACAGGCGCTTCTGTCCATCATCATGACGAATCACATCCCCTGGTACGGCTACTGGCGGCCCCAGAAAGACTACACCTGCTTCACGTAATCGCTCATACTCCCCCATTATATCCTCCACCTGAAACGCGATATGCCGCAGACCTTGCGTATTGGGCAGACTACACGCCGCCACATGCTCCCCTGAAGGTGCCTTATACCAAATCAGCTCAATCCGCGGACCACCCCCCGGCGGCTGCACAAAGACCACTTCCGCCTCAACGCCCTTGAGCCCCACAATCGATTCAATCCAGTCCCCTGTCAGCAGCGCACGGCGTGTCTCCTTAAATCCCAGAAGCTCCACATAGAAATGTACCGATACCGCCAGATCAGAAACCACAATATTGATATGATCCACACAAGATAGCCCCATCCGCTAAACTCCTTTACTTAATAGGGTTATTCTATAGCAATCCCGCGTCAAATAGAAGTTGGGATTAGCCATCTGAACCTGCTATAATGGGTACATAAGAAATGTTCAGTGGCGTTAACAAAAGGTTTTCACCCAAATGAGTCAAGAAATTAATGATGCCAGTCATTGGCGCGATTTCGACCAAAACCTCCTATCCCACTCAATGGCACACTACCTCATGGCCATCGACACACTCCGTACAGAGCACGGCTACGCACGCTCTACCGATGTAGCAGAAAAGCTCGGCGTATCCCGTGGCGCAGCTTCCATGGCCCTATCCCAGCTCAAGAAAAAAGACTGGGTAGGCGAAGACCACAACCGATTCCTCCTCCTCACCGAAACAGGTGCTCAAATCGCCAGCCAGGTCGAACAGAACTTTCTTATACTTAACCAGTTTTTCAAAGAAGTACTCAATGTAGGCGAAGAAGCTGCCCATGCCGATGCCTGTAAAATTGAACACCTACTCGGAATGGAAACAGGTAAACGTCTTCTCTGGCTCATGCGATTCCTCATGAGTGACGAAGAACTCGCCATTCAGGTACGAAAGCAAATGTCTAAATGTAACGAGGGCTGTAGCCCCGTTGAAGTAAGCGAGTGCCCCATCTGTGGTGCCTCGGGGGAATGTCTGGCCGCACTCGGAACACCATCTATTGAGGGAACAAAGCCATGAAAACTCTGGACCAACTGCTAGCCCGCGAAAGCGGTATCGTACATACCTTACGCGGATTTGGCGACGTACAGCAGCGTCTTATGGAAATGGGGGTCAGTGATGGTGCCGAAATAGAGGTACTTCGTTTCGCACCGCTGGGCGACCCCATGGAAATCGTTGTACGGGGCTTCCACCTCACCCTTCGTAAAGAAGAAGCCTCCCTCGTCGAACTCGTCACCTGATAAAGTACACCATCCCATGAAATCCACTCTTGCCCTCGTAGGCAATCCGAATGTGGGCAAAACGGCCCTGTTCAATGCGCTAACCGGTCTCTCGCAGAACACCGGTAATTATCCCGGCGTCACAGTCGACCGGAAATATGGCGATATTAAAATAAATGGATTCGATACAAGGGTGGTCGATCTCCCGGGCACCTATTCCATGGCTGCACGTTCTCCAGACGAGATTATCGTCGCTGACGTACTCATGAACCAGCAACCCGGTGAAGATACCATCGAAGGGATTATTGC
>CALAXS010000621.1 GCA_937895305.1 uncultured bacterium | reverse complement strand
ATTAATCATGAATAGGGGCGAGTACGACACTAATCTTCGCTCCCTTCAGCATGCGATAGAGCAGGGGTGGACCATTGTTTCCATCGAGCCAAAGCGTCTAAGTGAGATAACGGTTCTTCCAGAGCCTCAGGGGGATATTGAGGCAATGACGTTGGCGAAAGTAGAGGAGTCTTTAGCCGCAGGTCATGACTTTGCATTGGATCTGGAGGAAAGTAGGAATCCACCCTTGGTGATTGGTTGCTATGTAGCCAATCCAATTAACGAGATTGTAACCCCCACAGCACAGATGGGGGATTGGGTATTTAAGTACTTTGAGATGCCTGGTGACCATCAAGTCCTGGCCCAGTTATTGAAACCAAGTATCGTGTGGGATTATGAAGTGTACTTTGATAAAGGCGTAGTTTGGTTACCACCTTGCACAAACCCCCAAACAGGGTGTACATGTGAATGGGTTGGTGGGTTGGCCTTGCATGAGATTCCCTTGGTAGACATTTCAGAATCTCTGTTTTCCCTGGTCGATTGATCTGAATCAAATAAGCAGGTTAGAAGTGGATGAATTCGAAATGCTACTTTAAGTTGGACTCCATATGGACTCCAAACCCAATCCCGCAAACAAAAAGCCCCGCGAGAACTATCTGTAAGTCCTTGCGGGGCTAGTATTTAAAATGGTGAACGGGCCGGGGCTCGAACCCGGGACCACCGGATTAAAAGTCCGATGCTCTACCAACTGAGCTACCCGTCCACGGGTATAGCTGTGGATTGGAGTGTCTTTTAGGGAAACGCTCTTCGCACAGGGATGCACATTATAGAAAATTCCGGGGGGGGCATTCAATGTTGCGCTGTATTCGGGGATGGGGTCAGGCGATTTCAATTCCGGTTTTGGCAAAAGCGCGACGGAGGTCGTCCGGGGTAAAGGGCTTTTGCATGAGGAGGGTCGCGCCGTGTTCTGTAATACGTTGCGTCGTTTCATCTTCACAATAGGCACTCATGGCGATAATGTGCGTATTGGCGGTATTGGGGCTACTCTTGATGTGGCGGCATATTTCCAGGCCATCAATACCCGGAAGGCGCAGATCGAGAAAGATAATCGAAGGGTTGTGGGTGGCTACATGGTGCCCGGCCTGATACGCATCGGTGGCGATGTGGGTCTGGAAGGTACCTTGTGCGCGGTCCAGCAAGCGTGTGATAAGGGCGGAAACCGGTTTTTCGTGGTCGATGATAAGCACCGTCGTCAGGCCGTTATCGAAATCGGGGTGGATGGGCAGCTTGTTGTCTTTAAGGAAATGGAGAAGGTCGTTGCGCCGGATACGGCGGTGCCCGCCAGGGGTCTTAAAAACCTGGATACGCCCGGCCTCAGCCCATTTTCGGATTGTGTCCGCTGTGACATGGCAATAGGTGGCAACTTCAGAAGTACTAAAAGACTGCTTGTCTCCCATGGAACCCTCATGCTCGAATTTATAGTTTCGCTTAGATTAAACAGGCGTACTGTTCAACTATGTTAAAAACTATAGTCATTTACGAATTGTATTTCAAGTTAACCGATGATATTTACTATAGTTACGACCGCAATGACGGATGCCCGGTCCGGTTTAAGCGCTTAATTCAGGATTGGTATGTCGTATTCCT
>CALAXS010000620.1 GCA_937895305.1 uncultured bacterium | reverse complement strand
AGATTTAAACATGAGCCAAGAAATGATGCAAGCCGCTGTACTGGAAGAACTGGAAATGCTCGTGGTGAAAGAGGTCCCCAAGCCCGTCGTCGGCGATACCGATATTCTCATCGCGGTAAAGGCCTGTTCCATCTGTGGCTCCGACATCCGCATGTTCCACCACGGCAATAACCGCCTTACACCGCCCGCCATTATGGGCCATGAGTCCGCCGGACAGGTCGTGGAAGTGGGTTCACAGGTAACACGCTTCAAGGTGGGTGATCGCGTTTCCATGGGCGGCGACGTGCCCTGTGGTCGTTGCGACGAACTGCGCTGCGTTTCCATCAACAACTGCAAGATTAATCCTGCCATGGGCTACCAGTACCCCGGCAGTTTCGCAGAGTATGTTCTCGTACCCGAATTGGTCTGGTCCACGGGCCCCGTCGCTATCGTGCCCGACCATGTAAGCTACGAAGAGGCCGCCCTCGCCGAACCCCTGGCCTGTATCATCAACGGCCTCGAAATGTGTAAAATCGAGTTTGGCGACACCCTTGCCATTATCGGTACCGGTCCCCTCGGTTGTATGCTCATGGAGGTGGGTCGCCTCATGGGCTGTACCAAAGTTATCGCTATCAACCGCTCCCGCCCCCGTCTTGAAATGGCGAAGGAATTCGGTGCCGACGTATTGATTTGTTCCGGCGAAGAAGACATGGAAGAAGCGGTTATGAAAGCCACCAACGGTTTGGGTGCCGATGTGATTCTCACCGCCTGCTCCGCACCCGAAGCACAATTACAGACGCTGAAAATCGCGCGGAACCGCGCGCGCATCAACCTCTTTGGCGGATTGCCCAAGGGCCACTCGGAACTCACCATCGATACGAACATCCTCCACTACAAAGAACTGTACCTCTTCGGCTCCCACGGTGCTTCGCCCAAGCACCACCAGATGGCCGTGGACCTCATCGCGTCTGGCACCATCGACATGAAACGCTACATCTCCCACCGCTTCCCTCTGTCCCAGGCACCCGAAGCCTTTCAGGCCGCCGAAGACCGCGATGGACGTCGCGTGGTGATTAAACCGTCTGACAACGATTGACCTCTTTTGCATTCGCAACTGAATAACCCTGTACAATCGGTACACGTTGAAGGGATGGACAGTTTGCAATGAAAACGACGAACACAAACACGGGTCCAGGTTTCGCCTGGGCCCATTGTGGTGGCGCCTTACTCGGACTCACTGTGAGCATGGCCTGGCTCTCCCGCGTTTTCGTCTATGGCTCGCCCATGGGTGAACGCCCCATTCCCCTGCTCGTGGCGTTGCTCTTTACAGCAGGTCTGGTCTATTGCGCAACACTCTTCTTGGGTCGGGGTAGCAACAGTACGCCAAAACTCATGACCTGGATTTTTCTGGTCGGTCTCGCTATGCGACTCTGTTACTTCGCATCCACCCCCATCCTCGAAGACGACTATTACCGCTACCTCTGGGACGGTGCCGTCACTGCATCGGGACACAATCCTTACGCCCACAGTCCCGAGTCGGTGCAACTGATGGAGAAGCAGGTGCCCGACACGTTGTTGGACCTGGGGATGGATGCGGGCCAGGTCCTCGACCGGGTGAATCATCCCGAATTGACCACCGTTTATCCGCCTGTGGCGCAGGGGGCCTTCGCCATGGCCCATGTTCTCGTGCCCTGGTCCATCACGGGCCTTCGCATCCTCTATCTCATCCTCGACTGCATTAGCTTCCTGCTCCTGCTCCACCTGCTCAGCCAATGTTTCAAACCCTTCTGGCTCATCACAGTTTATTGGTGGAATCCCCTCCTCATCAAGGAGGCCTTCAACAGCGTTCACATGGACCTCCTCCTCGTGCCCTGCCTTGCCTTGCTCGCCCTGCTGGTTTTACAACGTCGCTATGTCGTTGCGCAGCTTCCCCTCGTCGCAGCCATTGGCATCAAGGTCTGGCCCATACTCCTCCTGCCCCTCCTCTTCGCACCCTTGCTAAAACATCCTGTCGCCCTTATGAAAGCGACCCTGCTACTTTTACTGCTCGGTTGTGTTTTAATACTTCCCCTCTACCCGCTCATACAACCTGCCCACGACTCCGGGTTTTCGGAATACGCGACCCGCTGGGAAATGAACGACGCCCTTTTCATGGCCTTCCCCTGGGTGGTTGAAAAGGTGGATGCCCTCCTTAACCTCGAACTTACAACACCCACAACGCATCGTATGGGTCGCATCCTGGTTGCCCTGCTCTGCGTCATCATTGCACTCGTCGTGGGACTGCGTACCCGTAAGCATCCCGACCGCTTCAACCACGCTGCCCTCATCATCACTGCCACCCTCTTTCTCCTGAGTCCCACCCAATTCCCCTGGTACGCCTTCTGGCTCTTCCCCTTTCTCATGGTCCGGCCCGTGCCCGGGCTCCTCCTCCTCACGCCCATGCTCAGTCTTTATTACCTTCGCTTCTACTATACCCACCTGGACCAGGCCGACTTCTTTCACAATCGAGTGGTCTGGGTCGAGTATGCACCTGTGTTTTTGGTGTTGGTGTTGAGTTGGATGCTCAGTCTAAAGGCGAAGGGCAATAAAAAGGTGGGTGAGGGCGTCGTTACTAACAAACAGTCGTCTGGACCAAGCTAGATTGCCACGTCGCTTCGCTCCTCGCAATGACGGGTAATTGAAGTCACCGCTTGTTATTATTAACATAGATTTTTCTTCCCTGTCATTCCCAACTGGATTGGGAATCCCCCAAACGGTATACCAACCTCCAGACGAAGTTCAGACGAATAATTAAAGCACAAACCAATAGTTCTCCCGTTTTTCCCACCTAGGCGCGACTCATGCGGAGATTTATCCCTACGTCGGGCTTTTCCCCAATGACCCTCCTGCTGTACCCTATCCCTCAATGCGTATTCTTATCCCTACAGTCGACTATCCGCCCATCGAAGGTGGTATCAGTACCGTGACCCTTCAGGTATCCCGTGAACTCGCACGGCAGGGCCATGTCGTGACGGTACTCGCACCGTACTTTCCCGATATGGAAAGTTTCGATGACGACGAAGTCATTACCGTAGTTCGTTATCCCGGCTATGACCTGGGGTGGGGGAGACTCATCCCTTTTCTGCGCACCGGACGTCCCTTGTTGAAAGAATGCGATCTGATTATTGGTATCAATGTGGCCTACGCCGGGGTGCTCGCACGATTCAGCAACGTGCCCTACGTCATGCTTGCCTACGGTTATGAGTTTTTAAAATTTCAACGCACCCCCATCGTGTCAGGACTCTTCCGCAGTATCTATGCCCACGCTGCCGGATGCATCGCCATCAGCAACTACACCCGGAGTGCCCTGGGACACTTTGGCGTGAACCCCGCCAGCATCACCCTTGCCCATCCCGGAACCGCCCCGGCACAAGACGTGGACCCCCAGCACATCCAGGGATTCCGCAATGAATTCGACATTGGCGATGGCCCTATCATCCTCGCCGTGGGCCGTTTCATCTCCCGCAAAGGCCACGAAGTACTCATCCAGGCTATGCCCCATATACTGGAAAATGTTCCCACAGCACAACTCGTGCTGGTCGGTCGCGGTCCCACGCGCGACGACTGTATCGCACGTATCAAGTCCGCAAACATTGAGGCCAATGTCCACTGTCCCGGCTATCTCGATGACCATGCCCTCGCAGCACTCTATGCACACTGTAGCGTTTTCGCCTTACCCACCAGCGAAGAAGAAGGCGGTCAGGTCGAAGGCTTTGGTCTCGTCTTCACCGAGGCCCACGCCTATGCAAAGCCCGTCGTGGCTGGACGCTCCGGCGGGGTGAGCGATGCCGTGTTGCACGAGGAGACCGGGCTGCTCGTCAATGGCGAGAATGCGGTTGCTGTAGGCGATGCTATCCTGCGTATCCTGCAAAACCCGGCCTTCGCCCGTAGTCTCGGCGAGGCGGGCCGCAAGCGTGTGGAAGAAGAACTCAACTGGGAACGATTCACGGCTGCGATTCTGGGGTGTGTGGAATGACTAAAATACGCGTAGCCCACGTCATCACCCGCCTGGTGCGTGGTGGTGCCCAGGAAAACACCTTTCACTCCGTACGCCTCGCTAATCGCGAACGTTATCGCGTGGACCTCATTGCCGGACCACCCCATGGTGCTGAAGGCAGCATGGAAAAACGCATCGAAGACGCAGGTGTCGCCATCCACCGGGCACCCCACCTTCTGCGCAAGCCCGCGCCCCTGCGCGATCTCCATACATTAAATTACTTAACACAACTTTTTAAGCGGAACCAATACGACATTGTTCACACCCACACCTCCAAGGCCGGGTTGCTCGGTCGTATCGCAGCAGAACGTGCTGGCGTGCCCCACGTGATTCATACCCCCCACGGCAACGTATTCCACGGCTACTTTCACCCCGCCATTGTGCGTGCCTATGTCTGGCTCGAACGCCACGCCGCACGGCGCACCGACCGCATTATCGAGCTGACCCCCGTCGGCGTGGAAGAGCACCTCAACGAAGGCATCGGACAACGCGAACAATTCCGTGTTATTTTTAGTGGTATCGATACCACACCCTATGCCGATGCTATCGCGCAACGTGCTGCAACCCGCGCCACCTTTGCTATTCCTGACGATGCCATCCTCATTGGCGGTGTGGGACGTCTTGAACCCGTGAAGGGATTCAAACATTTTGTCGAAGCGGCACTCCAACTCGACGATGAAGGTAACAAACGTTATTTTATCCATGCGGGTACCGGGACCCAGGAAGCCGAATTAAAAGCACTCGCTGCACCTCTGGGCGACCGTTTTGGATTTCTCGGACAACGCAATGACATCCCCCAACTCATGGCGGCCATGGACCTGTTGGTAGTACCCTCTATCAACGAAGGCATGGGCCGTGTCCTTCTCGAAGCGGGGGCGGCTGCCACGCCCGTCATCGCATCGGACGTGGGCGGTATCCCGGATATTGTCGACGACGGAGAGACGGGCCTCCTCGTAAAGCCGGGGGATACCCACGCCCTGGTCGAGGCCATGCGCACCTTAATTGCGGCACCGGAACGTCGATACTTTATGGGCGATACCGCACGGGCCAAGGTGGTGCCCCACTATAGCCTGGAGTGCATGGTCGCCCAACTCGAAGACCTCTATGAAGAAGTACTCGCACATCCCAAGGCCGATGACATACCACGATAAAGGAGCAGTACCATTATGTTTATGGTAAGGTCTATACTTAGCTTGTCATTGCGAGGAGGTCCCGCCGATTGAACAATCACTGCGGTGTCTCAGACATCAACATCTATCGAACCAAGGGATTTTTCTCGTTCCCATGCTCTGCGTGGGAATGCATACACCGAGGCTCTGCCTCGGAAAACGCGCACGTTTGACTGGTATTGCTACGCTTTCGGTCCCCATGTGGGCTAAGCATGCTGACGCGGAGATTCCCGCCTTGCGGGAATGACAAGGTTTATAGTTTTTTGTGGAGCAACATAAGATAAGTAGCAACGAAATGTCTGTATAGCCTTCAATAAGAGTATAAAAGTTTCAGGCTGTAGCGAATTGCTTACGGTCCATAACCCCTGAGAGCACCATGTCCCAAGCCCAAGTCACCATCGTCATCCCGGCCTATAACGCCGGCACATATCTGCGCGAGACTGTAGCCAGTGTGCAGGCCCAGGATGGTGTGCATTGGCAGGCAGTAATTGTAGACGATGCCTCTTCGGATGACACCCTTGCTATTACACAGTCCCTCGCAGCGGAAGACGAACGCATCACCGCTATCGCCATGGATCATGGCGGTGTATCCGTTGCACGCAATCGGGGCCTGGAGGAAGCGAATACCCCCTGTACACTTTTTCTCGATGCCGATGATGTCCTATTGCCCGGCGCGCTTCAACGGATGGTGAACGGTCTCGATGACCAATGCGTCGCAGTCTATGGCGAGGCGGTTGTTGCACAAAGTTCCGGCGAAGTGACGGGCGCAACAGGCGCACCTGTCTTTGGCGCACGACCCGTGGGCCACGTGTTGGAATCCATCATCCAGCATAATTTTATTTGCACTCCCGGCGTGCTTCTTGCCCGGACTGATAGCGTAAAAAAAGTTGGTGGCTTTCAACCCGGCCTGCGCCTTTCCGAAGACTGGGTTCTCTGGTGTGCTCTGGCCGCCGAAGGCCCCTTCACGTACCTGGGACCGGATCCCCTCCTCGCTTACCGGCAAGTAGAAGGCGGTGTCTCCGCCACTATCGGTCAGGACTGGTCCATCGTTGAAGAATGTATCAATGCCGTCTATGCTCTGCCCGCTGTGCAGGCCCTGGACCCTGCGACCCGCGCCCGGTATCGAAAGACCCGCACCGCAAGTGCCTATGCCTTCATGGGTACACAAGCTATCAAGCAACGAGATTTTTCCAGCGCACGCACGGCCTTAATACAAAGTCTCCAGCGTAACCCCGGCGCACTTCGTCAATGGATTCTCTTGGGTTGTGCTATGGTGCGTTATCTACCTGCAAGCGTGGAGCGCCGTCTTAAATGAGTAGCCCTGAAAAACATTCCTGCCGTGGCAGTATCATCATTGCATCGTATAATCGATGCGATGATTTGAAAGAATGTCTCGCTTCCATACCCTGGACGCTCTGTGCCACTATGAATGTAGAAATTATCGTTATCGACGACGGTTCAAGTGACGATACCGTGGCCATGGTGAAAGCCCACTACCCCGAAGCCCGGCTCCTCGTCAACGAAACGAACCAGGGCCTGTCCCAGGCCCATAACCGCGCGACGCTGGCATCCCATGGGCAACTCATCATGAACATCGATTCGGATGTCGTGGTTTCCGAAGCATGGCTCAACGCTATGCTTCATGCTGACGATGGCAACACGGTCCTCGGTGGGCGCATCCTGGATTACCACGATGCACATGATCAGGGCGGGCCACGCCGGGCCACCTTCCTGGGCAAGAGCCTGGCGTGTGCGGTTGAAGACGCCAACGTCGGCACCGGGGCAAACCTTGCATTTCCACGCGCTGTCTTTGACGCTATCCAGGGCTTCGACGAGGATCTGCCCTACTATTTTGAAGACCGGGATTTCTGTATACGCGCTACACGTGCGGGCTTTGCATTCCGCTACCTGCCCGAGGCCAGTCTTCGCCACAAAGGCAGCGAACACTGTTCAGGCGAGGCCATTCGCCTGCAAGAACGTCACTCCGTTTATGCCATGCTCAAGGCCTACCGACGCAATCCTTTTATGTGGCTCGCCTTCACCCTGGCAAACGGGGTCTGGGTCGATGTTCGCCTCCTGCGCTGGGGACTTCAAGGCCGTTTCGCAGACTGTAGTCGCCTGATTTCCGGCTGGTGCTCCGCCTATGCCCGCTTCCTTTTTCACCCGGATCGCTATTGAATTCCCCGATCCAGCCCAAATACCAGAAAATCGGGAAAAATACCCAAATCACTACATATAGTGCTTGACCCCAGGCCCTGCCTTCGATATAGTGTGGTTTATAGTCGGAACGGGTATCGGATTTTCATGAAAATGTCAGCACAACATGGGGCTTCCACACATCGGGCACGGCCTGCGATCAGGACCTGGTGCTTGGTGCTGCTCTTTTTACTCCTTCTCGTACCCACCGCGACCCCCGCCACGGTCGTTCTTCAAAGTCCCATGGCACCTGGTGTTGTGGCCGCTATACGCGGTGGTCGGGATATCCATATCGAGTGCCGCCTGCCCCAGGGCGACGCTGCAAAGGCCGTACTCACCCGCTACCTCGACGACCCGAAACAATGGTCTATTTATAAAGGCCGCATGGTCGTCATGATTCCCTACGCCAAACTCAATCCCACCGCGAAACGACAGGTGCTGGAAACCCTCTTCCCCAAGGACTATGTAGATGCCCGGGGCTGGTGGCACACCGTTGCTGTTCGTGGTGATGTGGGTCTCGAATCCTGGTGGGCCATCAGCGAATGGCTGACCGGACTGGGCACCAACTACAAACAACTTATGGCGGTCCCGGAAAACCAGCCCCTCGGCTCCAAGCTCAATACGGGTATGAAACTCCTGGTGCCCCATGACTTCCTCATCGAAGCCATGCGTGTTCCTACCCCCGGTCATGAGAAGATAGCCTTGAAACCCCTCGACCCCAAAGAAGATCCCGTCATCGTGGAAGTTGCCAAGGCACCCGTACCGGATTCAAAACCCGTTGCTAACCATGGACTACCCGAAGAAGCCCTGGACAAAGGGCTGAAAATGTTGTCCGGCCAGGACGAACCGCTGGTGGGCTATAAACTGAAACAGGGCGAGTCCGTCTATTCCGACGTCATCATGCGCTTCACCAGTTACCGCGACCCCCAGGATGTGAAAGCCGCCTGTGACGAAGTGCTACGCCTGAGTAATGTAGCGGACGCGCGAAAGCTCAAAGCAGGGCATACCCTCAAGCTGCCCCTCGCCATGCTCTCGGACCAGTATCACCCCGAAGGCACCGAACAGCGCCTGGCGTATGTAATCGTGCGTGACGAAGCACGTAAACTCCAGGCCCGCCAGGAACAGACCAAAGATCTTGATGGTGTGGTGATTGTCCTTGACCCCGGCCATGGGGGCCGCGACCGTGGCACGGCCCATACCGCTACTGCACTCTACGAAGACGAACTCAACTACGACATTGCCTGCCGCATCAAGGCCCTCCTCGAAAAGGATACCCGCGCCCGTATCCACATGACCCAGAAAGATCCCAGTATAGGCTACGCCATTCAAAACAGTACAAGATTCAGCCACGACCAGGACGAGCATGTCCTCACCACCCCGCCCTATGTGACCGACGATGCACGGGTCGCGGCGAATCTGCGCTGGTATCTGGCCAATGACATTTATCGCAACGAACTTAAACGGGGTACTGCCGACGATAAAATCCTCTTCGCCAGTATTCACATTGATGCCCTGCCCAGCCAGATGCGCGGCACCATGGTCTATGTACCCGGTGCCCGCTACCGCAAAACCGAGACCGACCCCATCAGTGCCCAAATCTACCGTCGCTTTAATGAATACAACAACCAGCCCCGCTCCAAAGTCACCACCGACATGCTGCGTCGCGACGAAGCCCTCTCCCGCAATTTCGCCAACACCCTCATCCACAGCATTGCCCACAACGACCCCCCCATCAAGGTCCATGGGAGTGGCGATGAAGCAATACGCAATGTGATTCACAAAACACGCAATACACAATACGTCCCCGCTGTCCTGCGCAACAACCTTATCCCCACCAAGGTCCTCGTCGAAGTCGCAAATATGGACAACAGCACCGACCGTCAGCGCATCGCCGATCCCCAATGGCGCCAATGGTATGCCGAAGCTTTCGTCACTGCCGTGAAGCGTCATTTCAAGTCCTAGAACACGACCCGTTCACGGGGGTAACAGGTATAAATCGCAGCATCTGGTATAGCATGCCTGACAAATTGAAAAGTAAACTATATTTTACCTGCCACTATGGCA
>CALAXS010000619.1 GCA_937895305.1 uncultured bacterium | reverse complement strand
TGCTTGAGCGTACTTAGCTAGACGCGCGTTAAGAATACCACAACATCAACTACAAAGGAGAAGGCGATGCGCTTTTTCTATATACCCGGTTCCATTGCATCCAATCGGTCATAGAATTACATAACCCCTACAGTTCTCAATTTGAGTGAAACTCCAGGATTGACACCTACTCTGATGGTTACTTGATTTCTCCCGGATACCACATGGATATGGGGTCCGGGCCATCGCCCGTATAGATGACCTTCACCACTTGCAGGGTTTTCGTGTCCACCACATGGAGACCGTCCAGGGCTTCACACCCTACGTAGGCAAAATTTTCGTCGGGTGTAAGTTCCACACCAATAGCGTGACTACCCACCTTGACGCGCTTAATCTCTTTTCTGGTTGCTACATCCACCACGATGAGGACGCCTTCCGGGGTCCAGCTGGGGATATAGGCGATGGTCCCAGCTTTATTGAACTTGATGCGCACGGGCATACCGGGGCAGTCGAAGCGGTCCACGACCTCGTGCGTTGCCAGGTCAATGATGGATACCGATCCCCCACTTTGGTTGGCTACCCAGAGGTGTTTGTTGTCGGGCGTAAAGGCCATGCCTTCGGCACCTGCCTCGCAGGGGATCTGCTTGATGAGTTCACCCGTTTCACGGTCGAGGACGGAGACATTCTCACTGGTGATATTGGCGGTGTAGAGCCGTTTGTTATCGGGCGATACGAGTACCATGTGGGAGATTTTCCCATAAGTCGCAATCCCCCGTGTGACCAGATTCGTCGCGGTGTCCACCTCCACCACATAGCCCGTCTGCCCTGCGGTGAAATAGACATGCTTCCCGTCAGGGGCCATGGTCGCGCCATGAATCCGTGTGAACTCGCCCGTCGGAATCTGCTTGATGTGTTTGCGCTTCACCAGGTCAATAACTGAGATGGTATCGCCGGGTGCAGCATAGTTGGACAGGTACATGAAACGCTGGTCGGGCGTGATGGTCATTTCGTGGGGATTGGGACCTGTCGGTATGGTGTCTTCTACTTCAAAGGTTTCCGGGTCGATAAGACTCAGGGTGTCGCTGTGCTTGTTGGCCACCACCATCCGCGCCCTGTTCTTCGCCTCTAAGCCAATGGTCGCGGGATTCCCAAGTTCATGGAGCAGATGAAAGGGCGGATCCACGTTAGCCTCGCGGCGGGTAAACATATTGAACAACATAATACCATCGACACCATCGTCCCAGAGTTGTTGTGCTATTTCCCGATATTTATCGTCTTCCTTCTCCACTTCGATGGAGGCATAGACCGGGAGATCTTCGGGGAAAAGGGCCTTGAATTGCTGTATGGGCAGGGGGAACATATTGTGCAGGTAATGAGACACGACCACGCTGTCTACCAATCCCTCACGCGCCCAGGTCGTCGGGTCCAGGCCAATGCCCAGATTATGCTCTGGCGTAGCGAGTATCCGTACCCCCAGTTTAATCTCGCGGTCCTGTGCCTGACCCACCGAATCGACCACCGCACGCACCTCTCGCATCCAGGATGTCATAGTCGCGATGTTTTCGGCTTCAGTACCAAAGGGGAAATAGGCCGGGAAAAGCTGGAAGTCCAGTTCCAGTCCATCCACACGATAGCGCTCAAGAATCTCCCGCAACTGGGATAGCTTCCATGCGCGTACTTCGGGTATGGCAAAGTTTAATGAACCCGTGAGCCACCCCGCGACGACCGGGCTGGTTCGCGTGTCCAGAATATCCAGGTACAACTGCGGGATTTCATCGCCCAGTTTCGCGATATGCCATTCAGGGTGGTCCTGCCAGAATTGCGACAGCAGCATATTATTGCCGGGCTTATCCACCCAATGCACCTCGTTGAGCCGGAAACTGACATAGGCTTCCATGCCTTTTTCTTTTGCGCGTTCGATGATGGTACCCAGCGGGTCATGGCCCGCTTCGATTAACGCTTGCAGATTAACCACGCACCGCTCCAGCGATTTCTCTGCGGTTGATGCCGGGTCTTTCAGCTTCGCCGCTTCTTCCGGATTGGGATGACTTCCCAGCATCTGGGAAACCTCGCCGGGGAAATTCATGTCCATCCCCACATTGCACGACATATAGAAGGATGTCACCTGGCTGTCCGCCACCTCATCCACTTTGGCATGAATATCCGCTAG
>CALAXS010000618.1 GCA_937895305.1 uncultured bacterium | reverse complement strand
AAGCACAGGGTGTCGAACAAATCCTCGATATCATCCTCCAGATCCTGAACGTATTCGAAGCCATTCTGCGTATCTTTGGCATAGACCTGGGTAACTTTTTCGGTAATCCCTCGTAAGTACCGCCTTCTGCAAATGAAAAATCACCCCGAGTGCCTAAGCTCTTGGGGTGATTCTGTGTTCTTTTCAGGTTACCGGGATTATGCTTCCTGCTCTTCCAGCCAACGTGTCATGTCGATGGCGGCCATGCAGCCACTGCCTGCGGCGGTAATCGCCTGACGGTATACATGATCCTGCACATCACCACAGGCAAAGACGCCGTCAATCCTGGTGTAGGAAGAATCGGGCAGGGTCTTGATGTACCCGTTCTCGTCCAAATCCAGCACATCCTCAAAAAGCTCTGAATTGGGTCGATGGCCGATGGCACAGAAATACCCGCTACAGGCCAGCTCTCGCGTTTCACCGGTTTGGGTATCTTTCATACGCACCCCGGTCACACCATCCTGGTCATTGCCCAGGATTTCTTCCACCACCGTATTCCATTCCGTGGTGATCTTTTCATGTTTAATCGCACGATTGGCCATGACCTTGCTGGCGCGTAACTGATCACGACGATGTACCAGGTGGACCTGGCTCGCGAACTTGGTCAGGAAAATAGCTTCTTCCACCGCTGTATCACCACCGCCAACAACCACCAGCGGTGTACCGCGAAAACGTGGCACGGCACCGTCACAGGTTGCACAGGCGGAAACACCGCGGTTCATGAAGGTCTGCTCTGACTCAATACCCAGGTATTTCGCGGTGGCACCGGTTGCAATGATAATGGCTTTCGCCTCCAGCACTTCATCACTCCCCACGGTAACTTTGAAGGGGCGGCTGCTGGTATCCACAGCAGTGACTTTTTTGTTTTCAAAGCGCGCACCAAAACGTGCGGCCTGGGCACGGAATTCTTCCATCATCTGGGGGCCCGTCGTGCCTTCGGGATAGCCGGGGTAGTTTTCCACTTCGGTGGTGGTCATCAATTGGCCGCCGGGTAACATGCCCTGATAGATGTCACCTTCAAAGCAAATGGGTGATAAATCTGCCCGTGCTGCATAGAGCGCAGCGGTAAACCCCGCGGGGCCTGATCCGATGATGATGACGTTTTCCATGCTATATACTCCTTGCGCTTGTACTTAATTACCGTTAATTATAATACGCCGACACGGCGACTACAATCTTGTCGTAGTGGTTAATGCCCTTATGAACCCACTACACTATGCCCATGACGCACACACTCAAAGGCATAGTACGCTACGACGGCACCGATTTCTGTGGCTGGCAACGGCAGGACAATGGTCGGACCGTGCAGGAAGAACTCGAAAAAGCCTTCTCTACCATAGCCAACGAAGCCATCACTATCCACGGCGCAGGCCGTACCGATGCCGGCGTACACGCGCTGGGGCAAGTCTTTTCCTGTAGTTGGCCCAGGGCTATAAACCCGCGCCTTCGTCATGCAGTATCCACCATGCTGGAGCCGGAAATTCAGGTCATCCGCCTGGAGGAGGCCGCAGCGGATTTTCATGCACGTTTTGCGGCCCAATCCAAACGCTATGCCTATAACCTGAGTTTCAATCATGATGTTGATCCCCTCGCTGCACGCTATGTCTGGAATGTGCCCTTTGACGTAGACCTTGATTGTCTCCGCCGTCTCTTGCCCCAACTCGTGGGTACCCATGATTTTGCCGGATTCCAGAGTACGGGGCATCAGTTAAGCACCACCGTGCGCACCTTGTATTCTGTAGAACTTTTCCATGGTGTAGCGGTGGGCCCCATGGACGGGCAGCACCTGTGGCGCATCGAATTTCACGGGGATGGCTTTCTCTACAAGATGGTACGCAACCTCACGGGAACCCTCATCGAGATCGCCCGGGGTCGTTTCCCGGAATCATTCCTCGAAGAGCAGCTCCACACTGCCAAAGTGTTCTATGGTCATTGCGCCCCGGCCCATGGGCTCACCATGGTGGAAGTTCTTTACGATGAGCACCCCGCCATAAAATAGAAAAAGCACCGAAGTGCTTCGGTGCTTTTCCTGGAGGGTCGGCCCCGTCCATTCTCAAGAGGTTCACATGGCTGGGCCACTGAACCGTCGCGGATCGTATAAGGCCGTTAAAGTATGACATCCGTGTCTCCCGCCCTCACGACATCCTTGTCCCGGCGTTCCTGGTATATCTATCGGCAGCCTGTGTACTTTCTTTAATGTTTGATCTCGAAGCGGTGAAAAGTGAAAACGCCACGACCCGGGAAAGGTCATGGCGCAATCAAGGAGGTAAGATTATAAGACAATGGACCAGTTAAATGGTGTGGGATGTTCACCCCGGTCCCTCTCCAGTGGAGAGTTAGCCTCAACTCTTGTAGGGTATGTATCGGCAGCGGTGTATGAAACTTTAGCAAGCACTTTCCCGAACCCTTATAACGGCGAAAAAGTAAAAAAAAGGCGCCATAGGCAAGCTATGACGCACTCGGGGAGGCAAGATCTGGTGTTAAACCCTTATGGATGGTGGGATTTACCACCCAGGTTAGATTCCAGTTCTCTAACAGTTCAGCATCCGTGCTTTTATCAAGCCTCGACCTCCGTGTCTTAGCGTTACT
>CALAXS010000617.1 GCA_937895305.1 uncultured bacterium | reverse complement strand
ACCTTCGTAGGTACGGTGTAAGCGGGTCTGGAGTGTGACCCCCATGTTATGCGATATACGGCTGTTGGAATCGCCATTACGATCATTCTCATACCAGGCAAGATTAGCCTCGTAGAAGGGGGTAATGCTGAGACCGGGTGTTGGATCCCAATCATAGCTGAGTCGCGCAACATTGACGTTTCGTGTGCTGTGGGTACCGTTGGAGCCCCTATCGTAGTACCCCGTGAGGGTGTCAAGGGACATGTAAAAACCGCTGCCCAGAGGGCGATCGAGGAGATGATAGGATAATTCCGGCAGGCGCTCGGTTTCACGCACCCAGCCATGGGTGTTCACCCGGGCGGTTGCTGTTGCAACATAGTTGGGACGACGGTACGTGGTATTGATAAAACTTCGCGGTGTAGTCCGGTTACGGTAAGAGTCGTAATAGAAGTCTTTAATAAAATCGCTATCGCCCCACTGCTCTACCTGAGCACGTACTACGAGGTCAGGATTGGGTTCCCAGCGATGCTTCCACTCGATGTAGCCACGATCTTCGGTCGTACCCAGTGCATTAATGGTACCCTTTGTCCGGTAGAGTCGCGATGAGGGCTTTTCGGTAAAGTCATAATCCACATCAAAACCGAGACCAAGCCCTTCTTTCGCTGTGGGGAATAGCCGTGGTCCCATGGCGATTTCCGGGGTCACTTCAAAACGTTGGCCCACATTAATGTAGTAGCCCAGCTCAGCCTTGCTTCCACTGTCGAAATCCATATTCCATCCGCTGGAACTTACACCATTACTGCGCCACTTGGGCAGAAAGAAGGGGGTGCCTTTCTGGAAGAGTTCCATCCGCATATTGCTGCCACCAGCAATCTGGTTATTTTTAATCTTGGCATCTTTGAGGCGAATCCGGTAGTGGGGCGGATTGTGATCGCAGGTCGTAATCCAGACATCCTTGCCAATCATATTCTGATCGTCGAGGAGCTGGAGTTCTTCCGCACCAAAATAGAATATCCCTGCTACACCATGGGTATGGAGAAGCGTGCCGGACTTTGAAGAAAAGTCGTAGTCAATGGACTTCGCGAACATCTCACGGGTGGGTTCGTCCAGATACATATTCTTGGCCTGGAGCCGTCCTTGTGAAAAGCGCAATCGCGATTGCTCATCTTCACTTAACACCGGGGTAAAAGCTGTTTCACCGTCTTTACCGCGAAGTTCCTCATGCTCTGGCAACCAGTAGTAGAACTCGTCCGCTGTCATGCGTGAATTTTCCTGTGCAATGAGAACATTGCCCAGAGCCGCGTACTTGGTGCTTTCGTCCAGGGTCTGGAAGCGATCGGCCTGGAAAAGCATGGTCCCCAGATTCAAGCTCACATTCCCACTGAGGTCCATATCAATCAGGTTGCGGGTAAACTTGGTGTTGTCCGCTTTGATGTCCCGTAGTGGCTCGCTCCAGTCCGGGGCCTGGAAGCCGGATTCTTCAGAACCGAATTGGGTAGGCTGTGCCAACGCATCAGCGATGGTACGTTTGTCCAATTTATCGAGGGGAGATGCCGACGGCTTGCCCAGTCCAGGCGCACGAACTTCACCTGTGCGTAAGGGGTATTCACGAACACCCTTATCAAAACCTGTGCTGCTTTTTTGCGCAGTGTCGCTGGATTCGGTCACGGGTTCAGCAGGGGTTGTTGCAACCACTTCCATTTCTGGTGCTGTCTCTTCAGGCGGGCTTTCTGCTGATGGGGCTTCTGTTGCTTCGATAATGACAATAGCATCATCGTCTGTTTTTTCCGGTTGCGGTTGTCCTACCGTTTCAGGGGAAGATTCGGCTGGCTCGGCGGGTGCTTTTGCAACAGTCCAACGGGACTGATCGAGTACACGCACTTTTGCCAGTTGTTGGCTTGGTGAAAGGCTAAGCTCCAGCGCCTGAGAGGCAACTACTCGCTGCACCGCATTATCCACCGCAAGTGACTGGGTAAGATTTAAATCGCTATCGAGTTGATGTACCGTGCCTGCGGTAACCACACGGACTTGACCTTCATTCAATGTAATGCTGCGTACAGCATCCTGAATGCCACTGACCTGTGTTACACCACCGCTACCAAGTTGATAGAGACCCGCAACGGTCCCTACGAGAAAACGGTCATCGCCCAAACCTATGAGCGCGGTGGGGCGTTCGGGGAGGGTGACGCGTTTTGAGGTACCCGTATAGTCCAGCGTGTTCAGGTACGCCACGTTTTCGGTACGCCCCACAACAGCCAGAGTCGTTGCCGAAGCCGCAACCAGTACAGGAACTGCAGGAACGCTATCAATAGTTGTACTCATGCCGTTAGATTGGACAATGCTCAGGGTATCGTCAAAGCTGTTAGCCACAGCGAAAGTATTATCGGGGAGGGCTGTCATTGCGGTGGGACCCTGACCTACTTCAACCGTAGCATGGGCTTCTTCGGCACCGGGCTTGATGAAGGAAACGGAATTCCCCAGCCGGTTCAGGACAGCGATTTCACCTTGATCGGCGGACAAGAGCAGGGTCGTGGGGCCTTTACCTGTAGTGATGCGAGTTATGCGTTCGCCCGTTGTCGGATTTATAGCCCAGACTTCGTTCCGATCGTATACGCTGACATAGACCAGCCCGTGGGCTGTATCAACGAGGGCATCGCGATATTGTCCCTTGAACTGAAGGGGGACCGCGTCCGATTGTGCCCAGGCACTGAAGTGTAGTAAAACCCCAACCAGGGTCAGTATTATTAATTTCCGCATCATAACTCCATTCCGGCTCAAAAAATATCCCAGCCCCAAAAATATGTATTGAACTATACTACTGGATCTGACACGCCTGTGTCTCCATAAAGTTCTGTGCTGCCTCAAAATTCTCGATGGCCTCGCTTCCACCCATTTGGGTTACGGTCAATGCCCCTATCGCATTCGCCATACGCCCCGATTGCTCCAGGTCCCAGCCATGGATGCACCCATAGAGAAAGCCGGCACAGGCGGCATCCCCCGCTCCGGTGGTATCCACAACCGCCACATTATGGGCATCCAACTGCAAGGTCGTGTCGCCTTCACGGACCAAAAGTCCCTTTTCGCCAAGTTTGACGAGGACACGCGAGGCCCCATGTTCTATAAAGTAGGCTGCAATAGACGGCGCATCGGGCTGACCCGTATAGAATATGGCCTCTTCAAGGCTGGTCATGGCAATATCGAGGTAAGGCAGGCAATCTTCGATTAAAGGGCCCCAGGTTCCGGTACCGTCGTAGCAGGTGTCCATGGCCGTTTGTACACCACGCTCTTGTAAACCCTTGAAAACACGGCCCATAACCGGGCCTGCGAGCTTGGGCGTGATTCCGGGGCCGCCCCAGTGAAACACCTTGGCCTGGGCGATATAGTCCAAATTCAGGTCGGATTCACATACTTCGGCATTGGTACCCAGATGATGGAGAAAGGTGCGCTCTCCGGCACTGTCGATGAGGGCTACTGTGGCAGAGGAGTTGTGGCTGGGGTCACGATGGACGTTTTCGGTCGTAACGCCTTCTTGTTCAAGTCGTGCGAGGAGGAAGTCACCAAAGCTGTCGGTGCCCAGTCGCCCGACGAAACCGGATTTCCCGCCCAGTTGGCTGTAAACGATGGCGGTAACGCCTGCCAGGCCACCCACATGCATACCCATTTCAGGGATAAGACCCAAGGTGCCTTTGTCGGGGAGGGTGTCAACGGGTCGCACAAAAACATCGGCGCAAATAC
>CALAXS010000616.1 GCA_937895305.1 uncultured bacterium | reverse complement strand
ACAGCAGCTATGCTGGGTATTCGATGATTGAAAGAGAGCAAGTACTATGAACGCACGGCCTTACGAAAGAGGGTCCCCCCCCCCGTACGCTGTGGCTGTGTAACTCGAATCGGCTCATAATAATAGGTAATATCCAAAGCACCTTGTAGGTGCACGCTCTTCCAATAAATCGAACGCCCCTGCGTCGCGACTGTCCAGCACCGGGAAACATTCCAAGTACAGACGCCATTATAGGAAGCGGGTTAGGGGATGTCAATTAAAGTGCGTTGAATTAAACTTCATGAGTATCAGTGGAAATTCAAGCATATTTTTGTGTCCCCCATACCCGGGGACCACGAATTCCAGGCCCATTGACACAATTCACATTATGAAGGATAAATCCAGGCGTTCAGCCGTAAAATACCAATTTTGTTGCATTTGCAAGTTGTTATATAACTGTAGCTTAGACCCTGCGCGACCGTGCAGGGTACCTGATTCTACCCTTGAAAAACAGGAAGATTATTAACAAAAAACCGAAAAGTGCTTTTGAAGCAAATTATACAACGTAAGCACATATAATATAAAGGCTTACGCCTGGCATCCATAAAGGTTGACGTATACAGGTTTGATGGTTTGTATGACAAACTCTAAAGGTTTGCAAGACAAACCTTTACGCAAAAAAAAACTTGTCAAAGGCCGGGTTTTTTTGTAGAATCTCCCAATGGCTGTGGCATTAGATCTCACTATTCCGAGAGAGAGAGTGCACACCGGAGAAAATTTTGGGAGTACACTGCAACGGTTCTCAGGGACCGGGCAGGGAATTATTTAGGGTATCACCTTATTATCGGGTACCTTGGACTTAAACAGCGGCGTAATTGTTTGGGCTGCACAATTGGAGGAATTAAGATGAAGAAGTTTTTCTTATGCTTGACTATGCTACTTGCAGTAGCGATGTCAACAACTGCAGGGGCCGCTGTTGTCAGTGATCCTGCACTACTGAACATGAATGCAACCATGAACTCGCTGGAAGCAACGCTGGCTGGTTTTGGTGAAACAGTTGAATTCGACACAGTGGATTTCACTGGCAACGGTATCCCCGATGGTACGGAAATCCGCATGGTAGAAGCTGCACTTAAAGCAGCAGGTTCAGGTTCTGCGCTGAACAATAGCTTTATCGTCAACCAGACCCAATTGGGCACAGACCTTGGTTCCTTCATTGGATCCGCTGCGCCTGCATTCCAGCAGGTGCTGGGTATGTATGCCCTTATCGGTACGGGTGGCGGTACACGTCTAGTAGAAGCTGCACCTGCCGACAGTGAAACCCTCAGTGGTTCACTCGGTGGTCTTGCTTTCTGGATGGAAGCTTTTGATGGTGCTCTTAGTGGTGCTGTTAAAACAGTTTGGTCCGCACCCCTTGGTGATGGCTTAACCATGGCTTTCCTGGACAACTATGAAGGTTTCCCTGCACTCCTTGGCGCATGCTGTGGTGACCTTGATGCTGACGGAACGACCAATGGTGGCGAATTCATGGCTGCGGCCGATGAAACTGCTTACCTTGCTGCTGTTAAGGCTGCAGGCACAACCACCGACGGTGGTCTTGTTCTCGGCTGCGGTGGCTTCCAGTTTGGTGGTAACCTTTTCTATAACCCCACAAACGGTAGCGTATACTTCGTGACTGCAGACCAGGTAACTGGTGCTGGCGGTCAGACCCGTGCACAGGCATTCCTTGATCCGCTCGGTGCTGGTGGTAACCTTGCTGAAATCGGTAGTGCTGGTGAAAATACCTTCCTCAACACCAACGTAGGACCCATTGGCGATACGATGATTGGTGGTAGTGATGCCGTTTCTGACGGTGACTGGGTTTGGACTGATACGGGTGTATCCTTCTGGGCTGGTAATAGCCCGGGTGCTTCCACAGGTGAATATGCTAACTGGAATAGCGGTGAGCCCAATGGTGCTGGTGGCACTGAAGATTTCATGGAACTCCGTAGCGACGGTAAATGGAATGACTTAGGTTCCATATCCGACGAACGCGGTCTCATGGAATTCTCCAACGGTGGTGCTGGCTGGGCGGATACTTCGCCTGCTGACGGTATCCCCGATGCATGGGCTTCCATGAATGGTACACTTTCTACCGGTGCTGAAGCCTATCCTGTCATCGACTGTAACCTGGGTGGTGAAGGCGAAGGCGAAGGTGAAGGCGAAGGCGAAGGCGAAGGCGAAGGCGAAGGCGAAGTACCTTGTGCCTACGAAGGTACCTTCGACAGTGACCTCAACAACTATGTAGCTACGCTGCATGGTCTTGATCCTGCTCTTGATGCGCTCCTGAATGCCTATGGCATGTTTACGGGTGCAGAAGCGGATCTTGAGAACTTCCACTTGACTGTTCTGTCCAGTGGTGCTGCTGCTCCTGGTGATGGCGTCCCGGATGCTGTTCAGATCGAAATGATTGAACTGGCCCTTTGCGGCGACGTTTTTGGTACAGCTGGCTTGAGTGACGTCTACGACGCTAACCTCGCACAGTTCGGCCTTGATGCTGCATGGTTGGGTGCGAACGTGGATCCTCAGTTCGGTATCCTCGCTGCATTCGCTGATGGCCTCGTAGCACACATGACCGCAAGTGCTGCTGGCATTGCTCACATCGACGGGTTGATTCTCATCCTGACTGAAGGTGCATTACCATCCATGCCTCGCGTTAGTGCAGGTGGTGTTCCTGGTGCGGGTACAGGCTATGCGCCTTATGCCCCAGCCAAGACCGCTTCTGAGCCTTTCTCTGGCACAGGTGACATCGACGGCGACGGCATTGACAATGCTACCGAATATGCAGCAGTAATTGCTGCTGGCGGTACTGCTGCAGATGCACTCTTCGCTATGCTCAACGACACACCTTTCTGGCCCGGCAACCCTGCCCTGCCTGTTGGTGCTCCGTTGGCACTGGGTGCCCTTGCAGCTGCTATGGCACTTGCTGGCTCCAGCGTACTGCGTCGCAAGAAATAGTTACAGTCTAAATTAGACTTCCTTCGGGCTGTCGGGTTAATCCTGACAGCCCGTTTTTTATTGGGGCGCAGGGAAGTCGAAGATTGTGATGTGCTACCAGGACGTGCAGATTGCCAGAACTGGAGCACTTTAAGGTAGATATGCGCCCCCCCTGTATAGCCGATGCGAGCAAGAGATTGCCACGTCGGCGGAGCCTCCTCGCAATGACGGGGTGAGGTGGAGTCCTTGCTGCTGCAAACTGAGTGTGCGTAGCCTGGACATTTTTCGCCCGTCATTGCGAACCGAGTCGTAGGAGGTGCGGCAATCTCTTGGCCCCATAGGCTTTATGTTTTAGAAAGACGGGTGGCGCATGTCAACCTTAAAATGCTCTAGCGGGAAGCAGGCACATCGATTTCATATTCCTTCATCTTGCGCCATAGCGTAGATCGGGATATGCCCAGCGTGGATGCCGCTGTTGTCTGATTCCACTCAAGTACCTCAAGGACATGACGAATATGCCCCGCCTCTACTGTGCTGAGGGATTTCAGCGTGGTGTCCTCTTCGTAGGACAGTGCCTTGTTGCGGTCTGTACCTTGGAGTACATAATCAGGGAGGTCCATAACCTGTATCGCGGGCCCCTCGGCCATGATGACACTATGGGCAACGATGCTTTCCAGCTCCCGTACATTCCCCGGAAAAGGGTAGTTCGCGAGAAAGGCCAGGGCCGCATCGCCAAAGTGGGATATGGCTTTGTTGTATTGCTGATTCCCCTGGACGATGAAATGAGCTATAAGGCTGGGCAGTGCTTCCCTGCGCTCCCGTAGCGGTGGTATGCGGATCTGGATCACATTCAGTCGGAAATAGAGATCCTCGCGAAAGGTATTTTCCGCCACAGAATCAATAAGATCCCGGTTGGTCGCGGCGAGAATCCGTACATTGACCCGCTTGGTGACTGTATCACCAACACGCCGGAACTCACCGCTCTGCAGGACGCGCAGGAGCTTCGCCTGGGTGATGGGTGACATGTCGCCAATTTCATCGAGAAAGAGTGTGCCCCCATCAGCCTCCTCAAAGAGTCCCGCTTTATCCTGGTGTGCCCCTGTAAAGGCGCCCCTGACATGACCAAACATTTCACTTTCCAATAACGCTTCAGGCAAGGCAGCACAGTTAATGGCAATGAAAGGCATGTTCTGTCGTTTACTCAGCCGATGGATGGTATTGGCCACCACCTCCTTCCCTGTACCACTTTCCCCCAGGATAAGGACTGAGCCATCTGTAGGCGCAATCTTGCGAATCATCTCCACCACCCGCTGCATGGCCGGGCTATGGCCGACAAGTTCTTCGAAGGCCCCCTGCTCCAGACGTGCCACAGCTGAATCAGCCTGCACACTTTTAATCGCTTTGGAAACCACAAGAACCACGTCCGAGGGTGGGCTGCTCAGCGGGAGATAAAAAAAGGCCCCCTGGCGAATGCCCTCAATAGCACGATCCAGTTCCGATAAATCAAAGAGGAGGATGAGTCGGGTCTGTGGATTCTTCTGCGAGATAAAGGAATTCATCTCCATGTTGACCGCTTCACCCAGCCCCAGCTCTAGAACGATGACATCGTAGCTGGTGCGTCCAACCATTCTGAGTATGCCCTGGGCATCATGACAACGATCCACTTCATGCCCATCTACCGCGAGAAAGCGGTCGATGGTTGTAGCATACGCAGCGTCCTGCACTGCAATCAATATCTGCGCACCCATAAACGATTCCTTTTGAATCAAATAAAAAACATCCGGATCATATATGTATCATAATGAATCATGCTGAATTAATCAAGAGACTTTTTGCCCAAATTAGAGGGCTGCGGGGTTGTAATACTGGCTTATGAGGCAATGGACTAAGGCTGATAGTTGACTTTTGCGGATTTTTTTTGCTAGAGTACGAGCGTCTTTCAGGCACCTTATTGGTGTCGCACAGTAGCTGCTGAGTTCATTGGTCCTATATATATTATGGGCACACCGTGTCGTGTGGTGTAACGAGGCTATCTAGCGACTACTCAGACAGTTCCTCCGTGTTGTTTTCAAAATGCACCTCTATAGCGTAGCTATTTATCGCGTATAGCG
>CALAXS010000615.1 GCA_937895305.1 uncultured bacterium | reverse complement strand
ATTATTCTGATGGGTATTTTTGTGGGCCTTATCGTCCTGTCCATTCTCCTGCCCATACTGAACATGAGTACCAACATTTAAAATTGAATATGGACAGAATAAGTTTGTCTACAAATGAACATCGCTGTGACTGTGCAGCCATCTGGGCCAAGCCAGATTGCCACGTCGCTGCGCTCCTCGCAATGACGGGCGGTGAGCTACTTTCCTCGTTCCCATGCTCTGCGTGGGAATGCATACCCCGGCGCTCTGCTCCGGATAACAGGCGTATTCGACTGGTAATGCTACGCTTTCAGTCCCTATGTGGGTTAAGCATGTTGATGCGGAGATTCCCGCCTGCGAGGGAATGACAGGTGAGTGAAGTTGTTGTTGCAGTGGTGTAGTCGATTGGACCAAGTGATTATCATCGGCGGAGCCTCCTTGCAATGACGATGTGTGAATGTGTTGGGAACGCGAGACTGATATTGAGAGAGACTCGTTCTAGACCACAATGAAATACGGTATACTTAAACAGACCCAGAAAGGGGATTTTGTCATGAACAAGAAACGTAAACACAACAGAAACGCAGGTTTTACCCTCGTCGAGCTTATGGTGGTGATTTCTATCATTGCTATTCTTGCCACTATCGTGGGCGTGAATATGCTGGGTGCCATTGATGAATCCTCGGTCGGTGCTGCCAAGGCGCAGATTTCCAATCTGAAGACGGCCATTGTTTCCTATAAGCTGAAGCACCGGAAACTCCCTGATTCGCTGGAAGATGTGGCCAGTCTACTGGACCCACCGCAGGTGCCCAAAGATCCCTGGGGCAATGCCTTTGTATACAACAAGATTAGCGGGTCTGATTACGAAATCATCTCTTATGGCGTTGACGGTACCCCCGGCGGGAATGAACTGGATGCAGACATCAGTTCCAAAACAATGACCAGCGAAAACTAGGCACGTTACGACAACCACCATGCGACATTGTCTACACGCACGCCAGACCCACCGTCTCACGCCAGCGTGGCGTGGGGGAGAGGGGGCTACGCGCAATGCAAACCAGTCCCGACGTGGCTTCACACTCATTGAACTCATTGCAGTGATTGTGGTGGTGGGCCTCGTTGCGGCCATGGCCTTGCCCCAGTTTTTGACCATCATCGCATTCAGTGAACTGGAGGGCACGGCACGGCACATGGCGGGTTATGGGCGCGCTGCCATGGCCCACGCCACCATGCTCCGCCATGAAATAATCGTCAACGTTGACCTCGAATATCAGGAATACTACATAACCCAAAAGATATACCCCGATGCGCTGGAAGGTACAGAAGGGGAAGTGGATATGGTGGGGATGGACTCAGATCAGTTTGAGATTCTTACCGAAATCCAGCGCTCCGGTATTTCGCAGGATGAATTAAACGAGCGCATGCTCACGGGGAACCTGGATGATCTCCCCGAGAACTTTAATCCTGAAGCGCTCGACCTGCAGATGAACGATGCCTTTACCCAATACGCGCAAAAGGGCCTGCGTGCACGTGCGAAAAATGTGATACACGAAGAAGGCCTCCTCGACGGCATTGGCGATTTCTTTTCCAATGAATCTATCTTTGTAGACGATATGGAACCCATAGAAGAAGAACTCTTCGACCCGGTCTTGGGACGTACTACCATTCAACGGGGGGTAATTCTCGAATCCATTACCCTGAACTGCAAAAATATACGGAGTGGCCTGGCCCAGATACCCATTGGCCCCCTGGGTCTCAACGACGAAATCCGATTTTTCCTCTACAATGAGGAAACGGAAGAGTACTTTACCGTAATCTGGGATCCACTCTCCGGTGGTAGCAATGTGATTGAAGGCTATGAAACGGGGGATTGCTCATGAGTCG
>CALAXS010000614.1 GCA_937895305.1 uncultured bacterium | reverse complement strand
CGTCAACCACAAGAATTAAAAATGTACGTTCGGTTTCGGCCACAGTATCTCCTCTATTCTCAAGTGCTTAGCCTAAAAAAACTTTACCATGCACCCCCTTGAATATCAACTTATATAGTGCGCATAGTGCTAAATAGTCAAACTTTGTTGTGAATTTATTGCGTTCTTCATGGCCATTTTGGTCATTTTGACGGTCCGGAAAGGCTTAATCTTTGCCAAAGAGACCATCAAAGGCATCCTTCGCTTCATCCACCTTACGCGGGATTACAGGCCCATCATGGGTATCCTCGTCACCCCAGAGGGCCTTAGCCTCCTTCATCGCTGCATCATGACGTGCGTCATCACTTACCACCCTGGCCCCATCCCGAAACTCAAATTCATCGCAATAATTCATCTTGTTGCGGTCAGCAACCGTTTCCGTATTGGGAATATAGCACTGATTGGGTGCAGAAGTGTCATAAAATTTACAGTTTTTACAACAATGCAGATAAGCCGAGCAAGTCTCACAATATTCCTTGAAGTGGGGTCGTATCTTCTCAGTCACCCATTCGGTTCCACATTTATGGCATACACGCATCTTGAAAGCTCCTCACCCCCCTAATTTACGAATTCGCCCCTACCCATTTCAAGACTACGATCAATTTGGCATGCAGCTTCCCGGCAGGATACAATGGGCGTTCAACAGAGGAGCTTAATATGCTGGATCAGGAATTATTGGACATCCTTGTTTGTCCCGAAAATAAAACACCCGTCGCCCTTGCCAATGACGATATCATCGTTAAAGTTAATGCCGCTATAGATGCAGGTACACTGAAGAATCGAGGTGATAGCATCATTGAAGAGAAGATTGATGCTGGCCTGATTCGTGAAGATCAAGCCTGGCTCTACATCGTACGTGACGATATCCCTGTCATGCTCATCGATGAAGCCATTGCCCTGGAACAAATCCAGTAATTTGACCATGGTACTTTTCAAATATTTTCACAGATTCCCTGCGTTCCTTTGTATGGTAGCGTTGCTGTGTACCTGTTCTGGATTTGCACAGGAAAGCACACCTGAAAACAATGCAACATCGGCACCGCCCACAGAGGCACCATCAACACCTGCACCCGCAGTAACAGCATCACCGGCTGACAAACTACAAAATAAAGCTGCTGCAAAAAAACGCCCTGCAATAAAACGAAAAAAACGTCCTGCGACAAACCAACAGCGTAATACCCGCAAAAGGAGAGCAACTCTCCAAATCGAATCCATAAAAAAAGCGGGTGCTAACACGCAAGTACCAAGCAGAGAAGAGATGCTCCACCTCCAACCGGGCCGTTGGAAAAAAATCAACACGCGCATTCAAAAAACCGAGATGACACCAGAGCAACTGGAAGTTGCAGAACAACTGGAAGCCATCGGATATCTGGATGGTTCCAAGGAGATTCTTGCTGATTCGGTAATTACCGTTAATAAAGCAGACGAAACCTTTGTTGGACTCAATCTATATACTTCGGGCCATGCACCGGAGGCCCGGTTAGTTGACATGGAAGCTAATGTACTCCATCGGTGGACCCACCCCTTCAATAAAACATTTCCAGATTTTAAAAATCGTCCTGGTGCCAGTGGGTTAAACAACTGGCGCAAAGTACACCTCTATCCCAATGGTGATCTCCTGGCCATTCACGAAGGCATCGGTATCCTCAAACTGGACAAAGACAGTAACCTCTTATGGGCCAATGAAAACAATGCACACCATGACATGGATGTAGCGGATAACGGCGACATCTATGTACTCACCCGTGAAGTCAGCATTATTCCAGAACTGAATCCCGGCATGCCTATTTTGGAAGATTTCGTCACAATCCTCACCAGTGACGGTGAACTAATAAAATCTGTATCGATACTGGAACCCTTTATACCCGCCATCTTTACAAAGCTTTGGCCGTACCCGGGCCCAAAACGTGGCGATATATTCCATACCAATACGCTCTTCTTGTTGAAAGACCAGCACAATGACATTGCGCCACATTTCAAAGACGGGCATGTGCTTTTCTCTATCCTGCGTTTTGCCACCATCGCTGTGCTGGATCTGGAGGAGGAGAAAGTCA
>CALAXS010000613.1 GCA_937895305.1 uncultured bacterium | reverse complement strand
CTTATTACATACTACACAAATAGATTTTAAAAAACATTATTTCTCCCGTGACCCCACCCCCACCGTCTGTATATAATGCTTCGTTATGACTGATCAATGGCTTAAATTAACCGACATGGCGCCGGACAAGATGACGCCCATGCTGAAGCAGTTCACGGCGGCGAAGCTGGACAGTGGCGACTCCCTGCTCTTCTTTCGTATGGGCGATTTCTATGAGTTGTTCTTCGAGGACGCGGTGGAAGCCGCAGCACTCCTCGGTCTCACCCTGACCTCGCGCGATGGTGCCAATGCCTCCGGTAAAAAAGTCCCCATGTGCGGCGTGCCGGTGAAGGCCATGGACGGCTATGTAGCCCGCGTCATCAAGGCAGGTCGTACCGTATCCATCTGTGACCAGGTGGAAGACCCGAAGGAGGCGAAGGGCATCGTAAAGCGCGAGGTGGTGCGGACCATTACGCCCGGAACCATCATGGAGTCAGACCTCCTCGAAGCGGGCGCGAACAATTATCTCGCCGCACTCTACATTGAAAACGACCAGGCGGGACTCGCCTTTGTAGATGTGAGTACGGGCGAGTTCCTGGTGGCGCGGGTAGAAGGAGATGTAGAGCGGGTCCTCATGGATGAACTCACCCGCATGGCCCCGGTGGAGGTGTTGTACTCCGAAGAGCAGGGCGATGGTCTGGTGGAGGGCCTGCAATATCGCTTCGCGGACATGACCTTTACCAAGCGTTCCTTCAACGAATTCGACGCGAGCCATGCCAAAGACATGCTCCTCGACCTCTATGAACTGAACACATTGAAAGGCGTTGGTCTTGAGGATGAACCCGCAGCAGCGGGTGCAGCGGGGGCCGTGCTGTCCTACGTTCGCCAGACGCAGCGCGACACCGTACCTCACCTACAGTTGCCCCGTCGCTACAGCCCCTCTGGCTACGTGGTCCTCGACGGCAACACACAACGCAATCTGGAACTCGTGGAATCCCTCGCGGAAAAATCCAAGCGCGGTACCCTCCTCGGTGTGCTGGACCGCACCCTGACCAGTATGGGCGGGCGCATGCTGCGCCATTGGATTTTGCATCCCTTGCTGGCGGTAGAAGCCATTCAGGAACGTCTCGGCGGGGTGGAGGCTTTTTTTGAGGACACGCAGCTACGCTTAACCTTGCGGGAGTCCTTGAAGGGCGTGGCGGACATGGAGCGTTTGCTGGGCCGTATCACGGCGAAGACAGGCAATGCGCGGGATGTGAAGGCCCTGGGCCGTAGCCTGAGCCAGGTACCGGATTTACGTGCAGCGTTGGCGGGGGTGGACGTGGCCATGGTGGACAAATTACACAGTACCATGGATGAACTGACGGATGTGGCGGGCTGGATTGATGCCGCCATTGTGGATGAGCCACCCTTGGCCATTTCTGATGGCGATATTTTCAAGGAAGGCTACGACGAAGAATTGGACCGCCTCCGTACTCTCGTGCGTGGCGGACGCGACTGGATTGCCACGTTGCAGCAGGACGAACGCGACCGCACGGGCATCAACAATCTCAAGGTGCGCTACAACAAGGTCTTCGGCTATTTCATTGAAGTGTCCAAGGGCAACGTAGCCCTTGTGCCAGAGGATTATCAACGCAAACAAACCCTCGTGAATGCCGAACGCTACATCACGCCGAAGCTGAAAGAGCAGGAAGAGGAAATCCTCACCGCCCAGGAACGCATGCAGACTATGGAATACGATCTCTTCGTGGCGTTGCGCGACAAAATTGGCGCTGAAGCCCGTCGTATACAGGAAACGGCGGAAGGTGTGGCGACCATTGACGTGCTATCTTCACTCGCCGAAGTCGCCATCACCAAAGATTACTGCAAACCTGTTATCACCCCGCCCGGCGATATTCATATTCGCGACGGACGTCATCCCGTGGTGGAAGACCTCATGCCCCAGGGCGACTTTGTGCCCAACGACACCCACCTGGAATCGGTGGGATCCTCTATGCAGATTATGACCGGGCCCAACATGGCGGGTAAGTCCACCTACCTCCGTCAGGTCGCCCTCATTTCGCTCATGGCGCAGGTGGGCAGTTTTGTCCCGGCTGCGGAGGCGACGGTGGGCGTAGTGGACCGCATCTTTACCCGCGTCGGCGCGTCGGACAACCTCGTGCGGGGGGAATCGACTTTTATGGTAGAGATGATTGAAACCGCCAACATCCTCAACACCGCAACGGAGCACAGCCTCATCGTCCTCGACGAAATCGGGCGCGGCACCAGTACCTTCGACGGTATCAGCATCGCCTGGTCCGTGGCAGAACACATCCACGACCGGATTCACGCCAAGACCCTCTTTGCCACCCACTACCACGAACTCACCGAACTGGGCACCAAGCTGGAACACGGGAAAAACCTCAACGTCGCCGTGCGCGAATGGGGCGAGAAAGTCGTCTTCCTCTATCGCATCGTCGAAGGCGGTGCCGACCATAGCTACGGTATTCAAGTCGCCAAGCTCGCAGGCCTCCCCCCCGCTGTACTCAGTCGCGCACGCGCTATCCTCGAATCACTCGAATCCGGTAACACCGCCGCAGTCGGCCTCCCCGACCAGATGTACCTCTTCGGCGCAACACAACCTGCAGAACCCAGCGCCATCGAAAAAGAACTAGAACTCATCGAGCCGGATACCCTCTCCCCCCGCGAAGCGCAAGAGTTGATCTACCACCTCAAGCACCTGCTGAATCAACCGCGTAAGTAAACGTATTTCGGTCTCTTAGCGCCGTATCAAATCCGAGGTTAACGGTTGTGCACCGCCAACACCACCATAACTTTTCCCGCCATGCCCTTTTGGTGGGCTACCAATCCAGCGCTCGTCTATGGGATGCGCTGCAGGTTGATAGCGCGTATCGCAAGAGAGTCGCACGCGCCCTTGTGGGGACTGGTTATCCAGTGAACCATGGAGCATGAACATAGTCACGATGAGTAAATCACCTGCTTTAAAATCCGTGGAGAGTAGTCGACAGTCCCGTTCCTCCGCAAGCGCCACCGGGTTCATAGTGACATGCCCTGGGCGACTTTGATCTTTATCCACATCAAAGCCCTTGTATTCTTCGATCAAATCGCTAAACTTGTGCGAACCTTCCACGAGAAGCATGGGGCCATCGACCATGGGTGCTTCACCCAAGGGTGTCCAACACGTTAAAAGATCTTCGCTACCACGATTCATATACACATGGTCATAATGAAATGCCGAAGCCTTGCCGGGCAGCATGGTGCGTAGCCAGAGAAAATCAAAGGGGCGGACAGGTGCACCCAGTACCTTTTCCATAAGTGCGTGCATGGTGGTGCCATGACTAAGGCTGCGCAGCGATTCCGTTTCACAAACATCCTGCCAGAAGGCACCCAGGTCTTTGTGCATTGCTTCGCGCTGGCTGGTACCCGTAGGCATGCCTTCTAATGCAGGCTCGTTAATTTCCCCCACGCCGATTAACTTTTCGAAGATAGCCTTACGCGCAGCCAGTACTTCGTCCACCGGTAAAACATCACGCAGTAACAGATAGCCATCATCCTCAAGTGCAAGCTGAAGTGCAGTGCTATCATCGAGCAATTGCGTGTGTTCATTGAGAGGACCAAAACAATGCGCCGGGATTTCATGGCCCAGCGCGCTTAGCTTTGCAGTCATAATGAAACCTTTGTGTTTAATGGACCACTATCCCCTGCACGGTCTTCACCATCTCCTGTCATTGCGAGCATTACGATAACTTCATACCGCCTGTCATTGCGAGGAGCGCAGCGACGTGGCAATCTCTTTTTGCACGATGACCTGGTTTGCAGACCAAGGACCAACCACTCATTATACGATCCCCAACAACCCCTGCACCGTCTTCACCATCTCCTGTCATTGCGAGCATTACGATAACTTCATACCGCCTGTCATTGCGAGGAGCGCAGCGACGTGGCAATCTCTTTTTGCACGATGACCTGGTTTGCAGACCAAGGACTAACCACTCATTATACGATCCCCAACAACCCCTGCACCGTCTTCACCATCTCCCCTCGCGCGACGGTTTGTTGTCCCGTTTTCCCGGCGGCAAGGTATTCGTCGCGATCCTCAATGTCCTCGCGTTGGGCTTTGCCCGCGTTGAGGTCTTTGATAGACACCACGCCATTGGCGAGCTCGTCTTCGCCGATGATAACTGCGACGGGGATTTCGTAGTGGTCGGCATGGGAGAGCTGATTGCCCATCTGCATTTTCTTCTTGCTGGCGAAGTAAGTTTCCGTGTTGATACCCGCATCGCGAAGTTCCTGCGCGAGACGTAGTGTTTCTGCGCGGGGCACATTACCCATGGTCACGATGAGTGCCTGGACGGGCGTCTTGACCTGGGGGATACAGCCGAGGTGGTCGAGTGCGGCAAGGAGTCGGTCGAGGCCCACAGACATGCCGGTACAGGCCAGGGGCTGCGGTGCCTTGAAGCGTTCCACCAGTTTGTTATAGCGACCACCGCCCATGACGGAGCCGAACTGGGGCGCATCGGGGATAATCATTTCGAAGACAGGTCCGGTGTAATAATCGAGACCGCGCGCAAGGCTGGGGTCAAAGATGGCATGGGCTTCGTCCACCTTCAGCGCGGCGAGCGCATCGGCCAGTTCATCCATTTCCTGGAGAGCCTGCTGCGTCAATGGGGTCTCCGGCAGGGCTTCGCGCAGCGCTTCTACAATACCACTACGCGTATCCGCCTTGAGTGCGATGAAAGCGAGAATTTTTTCGATGGTTTCGTCGTTGAGCTCTACGCCGGGAATGGGGTCGCCAGAATCATCCACACGACCTGGGCCAAGTTCGAGACGTATATTGTCGAGCCCCACCTTGGCGAGTTTGTCGATGACACGAAGGACATGTTTTTGTTTGGCTTCGTCATGGATACCGCAGTCTTCGAGGAGAGCATCAATGAGTTTACGGTTGTTGATGAGGATGCGGTGGCTGGGCGCCTTGAGTTCGCACATGATGGCGGACATGACAGCGATGATTTCCGCATCGACCGCGACGATGTCAGAACCAGCAGCGTCGATGTCGAACTGGGTGAATTGGCGGAAGCGACCGGGCCCGGGTTTGTCAGCACGCCAGACCGGACCGATGGCGTAGCGTTTGAAGGGGGCCTTAATCTTGTCGGGATACTGGGCGAGGATACGTGCGAAGGGTACGGTGAGGTCAAAGCGTAACGCGATGGGTTCCTCTTCCGGGGATTCCAGGCGAAAGAGTTCCTTGTTCGTATTTTCCCCGCCAGAGCCGAGCAGGGTTTCGAGGTGTTCCATAGCGGGGGTATCCAGGGGGGCGAAGCCATAGCGCTCGAAGAGGATTTCTATACGACGGATGACGTCTTTCCGGGGGATAAGATCCTGGGGGAGGTAGTCCTGGAATCCCTTGAGGGTTCTTGGTTCAACGCGGTGTTTTTTGGCCATGGTGGTGGAATTCCCGGTGGGTCTGGTTAATTTCATGGGTAAGAAGGCTCTATTGTAGCAAAGTTGATGCCCATGATGGATCCCTGTCGTTCGGGTTAATGCTATAAAGGGTAGGGGTAAAGGCATTTGGGCAAAATGGTTCAATTATCGGACAGGTGGTTCAATTATAGGACATAGGACGTGTCGGTGGGCTGAACTGTGAATAGTGTGAAGTAAAGTGTAAATTTTGCTAACTATAATCAAGACAACATGTTAGGTGGGGGGTGTGAATTTGCGGTTTTTTTGGCACAGCAATTGCGACATTAGATTCAGGAGATGCGTCTTGCAAATGGTGCATTGCGTTTTGAGACGATTTATTGAGGTACGCATAATGCGATATTTTTTCAATAGTGTAGCATTCATACTGGCTTTGGCCTGTGTGGCTACCGTTGCGTTTGCCCAGGAGGGGTCGAGTGAGAACATGCATTCGGTGGGTGCGGTGGTGATTATTTTCGGATTGGTATGTTTATCCTGCGGGATAGCACTGGGTGCCCGGCGTCATGTACGCGCTTTGCTTGGCCACAAGAAGGTTAAGGTACGAAAGGCGGATGAGGGATTAAGCCCCTTTCAATAGATGATTTTTTACGTGATTACAAATCAGGATAAAGCATTATAAATCTATAAGCGTACTGTGTATACTAAAGGCCTCTTATGTCTGAATCTGTTTCAGACATTTCCTCTCTGGTCCCGGGTTATTGTGGCAATGACCCGGGGCCTCTCTTTTTATAGATTGGGAGAAGGTGCGGAATTAGTTGAGGGTTACGAAGTAACCCAGGAGGGCGGGGCTGAAGTGGTCCTCACGAATGTCGAGGAACCAGTTGTCGCGGAGACGGTACATACGTCCGATGAGTTGCTCGCCGTGGAATAGTCCGAAATTACGAATGGTGTAGGTGCGCGCTTCGGGCTGCGAGATGGCAAGTTCATACCACGCAACACCGAGGGAATAGCATCGTGTGATGGATGCGATTTGCTCGTTTTGAGCGTCGTATACACCGAGTTGGCTGGGGTGGCCGGAAGCAAAGCTGAAGCTCTTGGGTCCATGAAGACTTCGCACAAGACAGAGATCCTCGTCCTCAGCAGAACGAACTTTCCACCACGTATCGTCAGGACTTGAATCCACGAAGTACTGTATGGAGGCATCGCCCTGGGTGATGGCAAAGAGGGTGCCTTGCGCGTTCAGGGGACGCGCCAGGAGGGTATGGTTGGCAAAAGGATCGGGGAGATCGTCGTCGTCGCTTGAATCCGGTGTATTCCGGGCGACGTTGAGCAATTTACGCGTCCGGACCTCGTTGAGGATAGCGCGTGCGATAAAGGTAATAATGCCGAAGACGATGATGGCGACAAGTGCAGCACCACCCATACCCGTCCAGGTTGGACTTTGAGTGTAGAGTCCAAAGAGGAATGCTGCTACGGCCTCCATGAGGCAGATGCCATAGGCGATGATAAGGCCATAGGTAATAGGGGTGATGACCTTGGGCAGGGTGTAGTAACAGATGGCGCGTTCGTAATCGGTAATTTTTCCGGTATAGTCCTCAAGCTTGGGCATGGGATTTATCCTTGGAGTTGCCGGGCGTCGTTACGGAGTTCGGTAGCGATGGATTCGACGCAGCGGGAGAGTGCTTCTACGATGGCGGGTGCACCGGGTTCGGTAGCGGGGTGCTCACAGGTGTAGGTTTTATCGAGGAGGGGTGGGCTATTTCTGCTGGCATCAGGAGCGCGGAGCTGGATGTGGAGTTTGACGATTGCAGATGCAGCTGTGACGGTATCTTTGTGCCATGCCGTGTCCTTCTGTCCAAAAGCCTGGAGTGTGCCCGTGAGGAGGAGAGTATCCCCGGTGTTTGTTGGTTCACCGAGCTCGACGCTGAGTTTTTCCTGGAGGAGATCGCTGAGATTGGCGGCCCATTGGTCGACGGCATAGTATTCGATTTGGGTGGGGCTTTTCTGGATGAAGATATTTTGGGAGGCGAGAATGTCCGCGATGGTGATGTGATCCACCTGGATAGCGGTACCGGGCGCTGTGGTGTTATGGGGGCGCATGTCGAGGCTGTAGTATTTGGGCGGCGCAGATGCGCAGCCAGCCAATAGCGCCATGAGCAGGATGGGGGTGATGATTTTGGTGAGGGCCATGGTATTTTATCTCCGGCCGTTTATGGGTTTGCCCCAGAGTACGGACTGGGGTTGGTTTTTCAGGAGTTGCATGAAGGCATCCAGATTAAGCAAGGTGGAATCGAGCTCGTTGATCATGTCTTCCAGGACGGGTCGGTTATTTTCGATGAGTTCAGCAAGTTCACTGGTGAGTCCATCGGTGTTCTCAAGGGTGGACTTGAGTGCGTCGGCCATGGCACCGAGTTCTTTGTTGAGTTTGGTGATGAGATCATCCAGGCCCGTGATGGCGGAGTCGATGTTTTGGCGATTGTCCTTGAGGAGGTCATTGACTTCAACGAGCAACGTGTCGGTGTTGGTGAGGATGGGGTCGACACCAGCCAGGATTTCGGTGAGTTGAGGTTCGTAGGTGGCGAAGAGGCCATCTACATCGTTGAGTATGTCGGCGAGCGAGGTGAATTCGGCTTCCCCGGCTTCTTCAGCGGTCCTGCCTTCTTCCACGCCGAGGAGTTCACGCACATCTTTCGTAATCGTGGTGAGGCTGGGGAGGTCCCCGCCGTTTTCTGCTTGTTCCTGGAGGGCCGCTTGAATACCGAGGAACATGCGGAGGTCCGCGGTGAGGCGTGTAACAGAGGCCATTTCGTATTCCCCCGCTGCTTCCTGCTCCAGGGCCTCTTCCACACCAAGGAGTTCGCGGAGGTCACCGATGAGATCTTCACCGCCTCCGACCAGCCCGTCCATATCCGGAATTTCGATGAAGGCACCCGATTTGGTGATGGAATTGATGGTGTCACCCGGCTTGAGCCGGGGCGCATCGGTTTCGCCGGAAGAGACTTCGAGGTGCTTTTCAGCAGTAAGAGAGAGGGTTTCTATAGTGGCGATACTCGCGGCATTAATGGGCGTGTCAGGTTTTACGTCCAGCGTGATCTGAATTTGGGATTGGTCCTCAGGATGGGGCGTGATGGTGGTGACGCGCCCGGCGAGCATTCCGGCAAAGCGTACTTCAGCACCATTTTTAAGACCGATGATGTTGGTGAAGTTTGTAGTGTACGTATAGGATTCGTGTTGGGGACGATAGCCCTGGATGAGTGCCATGAATCCGGCGAGGATGACGAAGCTCATGAGCACGAGGAGTCCGGACAGGATTTCAAGTCGCGTGAAGTTATGTTTTTTATCGGGCATAGTGTGTCATCGGTTTTGGATACTGGTATTTTATTCGGGATTGGTGAGGGACTCCAGCACGTTCTCCTTGTTGTGGTCGATGGGATTTGGTTTTCGGGCAAAAAATTGTTGTACGAAGGGATGATCTGTTTCTTGTACCTCGTCCAGGGTGCCGAGCGCGATGACCTTTCCCTTGTGTAGCATACATACACGGTCTGCGATCAACTTTACAGATTCCATTTCATGGGTCACGACGATAGAGCTAACGCCAAAGGCGTGTTGCATGTCAAGGATGAGCGTATCAATTTCAGCGGCGACGATAGGGTCGAGGCCAGCAGAGGGTTCGTCGTAGAAGATGATCTTCGGGTCCATGGCCATGGCGCGAGCGAGTCCGGCACGCTTTTTCATACCGCCGGAGAGTTCGTCCGGCATGTGATTTTCGCAACCACCCAGTCCGACTTGCTCCAGTTTGATGCGGGTCATGATCTGGATGGTGGATTCTTCAAGTTTGGTGTGCTCGCGCAAGGGCATAGCCACGTTGTCACCGATGGTCATGGAATTAAAGAGTGCGGAACTTTGAAAACACATACCCATGGTCTTGCGCACTTCTATGCGGTCAAAGTGGGACATGGCGGTGAAGTTTTGCTGGTCGATGATGACATGCCCGGCATGGGGGCGCATGAGCCCGGCCATGTTGCGCAGGAGGGTACTTTTACCAGAACCGGAACCACCAAGGATGACGAGTATTTCGCCGCGCTTTACATCGATGTTGATACCGTTGAGTACAGTATGGTTACCGTATTTAACGATGAGGTCCTTGACCTGGATGATGTTGTCCGGAGGGGTATTCATGATGCGGCCTTGAAGAAGAGGAACGTCCAAATGAGGTCGACGACAATGATGAGTTTGATGGACGTGACCACGGATGCGGTGGTTTCTTTGCCCACGCCCTCCGCGCCGCCAGTAACCTGGAAACCACGGTAGACACCGACCCAGCAGATGACAAGTGCGAAGAAGAAGGATTTGACGAGTCCGGAGATGAGGTCCTTGTTGACGAGGGCCTGTGCCGTTTCTTCGAAGTACGCCTCGGGGGTAATGTTGAGGGAGAAGACACCGACAAGGAATCCGCCGAATATCATAACGAGCATGGCAATGAGCGTGACGCAGGGGAGCGCCAGGAGCATGGCAAGGAATTTGGGGACGACAAGGTATTTGGTGGTGTTGAGCCCCATGACCTTGAGGGCATCGAGTTCTTCCGCGACTTTCATGGAGCCGATCTCTGCGGTAATGGCAGAGCCGTTGCGTCCCGTGATGATAATGGCCGTCATGAGTGGCGCGAGTTCGCGGAGTGCAGAGATGGAGACCAGGTCTGCAATAAGAATAGAGGCACCGAATTTTGCGAGGGTGTATGCGGATTGCATGGCGATGATGACACCCACGAGGAAGCAGATCATGGCGACGATAGGCACGGAGCGTACACCGAATTCGACGAAGTGCTCGACGGTGCTTTTAATACGGAGGCCCTTGCCACGGAAGGGGTGGATAAAAATCCAGTTGATAGTGTCCACCATGAGGACACATACCGAGGTACTGGCATAGAGGCTGTTGAGGGTGACTCTGCCTATGTAGCCGAGGGCGTAGCTCATGGGGTTATGCAGTTCCCTCGATAGTGAAGACGCTGTCGAGACGCGCGAGTTGGAGCACCTTGAGTACCGATTCGGAGGGACGAAGGAGACTGAAACTGTGCTTGTTTTTTGTCGTGGCCTGAAGACCCTCGACAAGCGTGGCGACACCAGAGGAGTCCATGTAGGCGACATGGTGAAGATTCACCTGTACTCCCGTGCTACAGGTTTGTACGGCGTCCAGTATAGCATCGCGGAGCTGGGGTGAGCTGTTGAGGTCCACTTCGCCGTGGGCGGTAACCGTGATAAGGCCAGCTTCGTTGTGTTCGGTGAGTTCGAGTGCCATAGCGTTATGATTCCTGATTTTTTTTATAAAGGCGCATGCGTACACAGTTGCCGGTGGGGGTGCCGGGGCACCAGTCGGCTTCGTCGAAGACCTGGTGTATCAATTGTACACCGAGTCCGCCGGGGGTGAGTGTTTCGGGGTCGGGGGGTGCAGGTGTTTTGCGTTGCACTTTTTCCGTGGGTGCAGTGTGACCCCTGTCTTCCACCTGGATTTCCAGGGTGCGTTCCATTGCAGTGAAGCGGAGGGTAATCGTCTGATTGGGGTCGTTGTTGTAGGCATGTTGTATGGCATTGGCGCAGGCCTCGTCAATAGCGAGAACGATTTCCTTGGTTTTGGAATCATCATGGAGCCACTCACCAACGTAGCGGCTAGTCAGTGCGCGGACGCTGCACAGGAGCCCGGGATCGGTGCGGAGATGCAGTGTTATGTCCGTGTTATTTTCCAAGGTATCGTACCGCGATCATGGTGCAATCGTCATGGGGTTGTGCCGGAGCGCAGAATCGTTTCACGTCATTGTTAATGGCTTCGAGGAGGACTTTGGGGTGATGTCTGGTGTGGGCACGGGCCACCTTCTCGATGCCCTCGGTGTTATATTCGTTGGGACCGTCTGCGTCATGGAGAGTGCTCATGGAACGGGCTTCAGCGATGCCGTCGGTGTAGAGGAGGAGGGTGTTGCCGGGCTGGATGCTGAAGGTGGTGTTTTCCCAGGTGGAAGAAGGTAGGACACCCGCGGGTGGGCCGGAAGCACCAGCGCAGGATTTCACCTGGTCCTCGCTGATGTGCAAGGGTGGGTGGTGACCGGCATTGGAGCAGAGCACAGTGCCTGTCTTTAGGTTGAGGGTGATGTAGCAGAGCGTACAGAAGATCCCCCGTCTGCTGCGCGCAAAGAGATCAGAATTAAGGGCGTTGATCACGTCATTGGGGTCGTTGAGGTCCCGCGCGTGAAGCCGGAATTGGGCGAGGAGTTGCGCCATGGTAAGCGCAGCGGGTACACCTTTCCCGCTCACGTCGCCGATGAGGATGCCCACCGTTTCGTCGTTGGGTTGTACCACATCATAGAAATCACCACCCACGGTTTTTGCAGGCCGTGTTTCACCATAAACTTCGAAACGCGGGTCGTTATCGGGGAAGTCCTTGACGAGAAAGCCTTCCTGGATATTCCACGCGATGGCGATGTCCTGTTCCATGCGTTGCTTTTCCAGCATCTGACGGTGCATACGCGCGTTTTCGAGGGCGAGGCCTGCAGAGTTGCCTACTGCTGCGGCGAGGAGAAGGTGGTCCTCGTTGTATTGGGCTTCTTTGCGATTGGAGTCGACGTAGAGGATGCCGAGGATTTGTTGCTTTGCACGGATAGGTACACAAAGGATACTGCGGAGCTCAAGGGAGAGGATGGATTCAGAGAGCTTGAGTTCGGAGTCGTTGTCGTTGTCATGGTAGAGGACATTTTCACCGCCCTGGAGTACACGGTGTGCCACAGTTTTGGAGATACGGATGTTGGTTTTATCGCGCCGTGCAGAGGCCTTGTTGTCGAGCTGTTCCCATTGGCATACAGGGGTGTCTGGAAGTTCCTGGTCGGATTCGGCGAGGAATATGGCACCACGCTGGGCCTGGATGGCTTTCATGGTTTGCTCCAGGATGCGGTCCAGGAGGGTTTCAAGGTCATAGTCCATGGCGATTTCGTTCATGATACCGTAGATGGTTTCGAGAAGTGCGGTGGAACGTGCGTCGCTCTTGCTTTCTTGTTGCTTGCCTTTATCGTCGAGAATGATTTCCTTAAATAGACTATGGGTAGAGTCCATGTTGGCTGTAGGAATTTGGGTATCGTCCTGGACGGTGAAGACGAAGCGGGTATCCCCAATCTGGATTTGGTCGCTGTTGTCGAGGGTGCCCGCGAGCATGGCTTTACCATTGACGATGGTGCCGTTGGTGCTGCCAAGATCTTTCCAGATGAAAGTGCCGTCGCGCTTACGAATTTCCACATGGCGGCGGGACGCGGCAGTGTCATCGATAATAATGCCGCAATCCTTGGTACGACCGATGACAAGGCGATCATTAATGGCAATCTTCTGCCCGCTGGTAACGATAGTAATGTACCCTTTTGGCACGTGTGCTACTCCCTCGCGTTTGGATTGGGGGGGGATGTCCACCTCCCGGGACATTTACCCTGTTGACCTATCATACTTACGAGGGGGTGTAAATTAAAGGGTGTTATTATGAGAGCCCCTTTCCTTCTGGTTGATCTGGGGCGGGGTATTCTGTAGATTGACGGGATGTTGTTATAGAGCTGGACAGGTGAAACGGAAGGATGGTCATGATCGGAAAAAAATTGGGCATACAGGGGCTGGTGCTGGGCGTGTTTTGCCTGGTAGGGCTGGGGTGTAATCAGATAAATGTGGGGTTCTTTCGATTTCAGGTAATTAATAACACGCCATACCAGATTGTGCATTGTTCTATCGGGTCAGATCTGTGGGAAGCGGAAGGTGGCCCGAATCTGTTGAATGGTCCACTGGGCGAAAATGAAGTTTTTGACCTGAATGTGGACGAACCCGGACTGTATTGGCTCCATGCCGTACTCAATTACGATGAAGAAAAGGGCGGAAATCCCATTGCCCATACCATTGGGCCCGTGTTGATGCAGGAAGGCAACGTGGCATGGTCATGGTATATGGATGGCCAGGTGGTGAAGCAGGGCACAGGCCCGGAAGATATCTATGCCGTATCGAATTTACCCGTGGTCGTTATCGATACCAATGGCGCAGCCATCCCGGATGAGCCTAAAATCCTGAGTACCATGCAAATATCGGAGCATTTGTTGTGCGCGAAGGGCGATATTCGTCCCGGTGGTGATGACTTGTCTTATGATGGCCTGGCAGGGATTGAAGTGCGGGGGAATTCTTCCCAGACCTTCGATAAACAATCCTTCGGGGTAGAGACCTGGGATGCATTTGATTCGGGCGTTGATGTCCCCTTGCTGGGCATGCCAGCGGAAGAAGACTGGGTCTTTTATGGTCCCTGGATGGACCGTAGCCTCATGCGTAATTATTTCGGGTATAACCTGTGGGGGCAATTGGGGTATTACGCGCCCCGGACGCGCTTTGTAGAGGTCTACCTGAATCGCAACAATAATCCGGTGGTCGAGGAAACCTATCACGGGGTGTATTTGGTGACGGAGAAGATTAAACGCGGCAGCGACCGGGTTGATATCGAAAAGCTGGGTGACGACGACACCACTTTCCCCGACATCAGCGGGGGCTATATCCTGGAAATGCAGGCCCCGGACCAGCTGGACCCCGGTTCCGTGAGTATTGATATTGCAGGCGACTTCATACTTGCCATTGAAGATCCCAAGCCTGGCAAGATTCTGGAAGTGCAGAAGAACTGGATTACCTCCTATATCAATAATTTTGAAACCGCTCTGTTCAGCCCGGACTTCAATCTCAAGCTGGCCCAAAGTTACCGGGATATGATTAACATGGATTCCTTTGTGGATTACATTATCCTTCAGGACCTCTTTAAAAACCGCGACGCATTCCGTTCCAGTACCTGGATGTATAAGGACCGGAACGACAAGCTCACCATGGGCCCCATCTGGGATTTGAATATCATCCTGGGCTATTTCAGCCTCAATGGTTTTGATAATCCGGAAGGCTGGTTCCTGCAGAGTCCCAAGAATGACCTGCCCCATAGTCCCTGGACGGATCGTATGTTTGAGGACCCCATATTCGTCCAGGCCTATATAGACCGCTGGCATGAACTACGCGCCGCGCAGTTATCCATGGTTAACATGGACGGATGGATTGATGGCGCTATGGGACAATTAAGCACAGCCCATGCCCGTAACTTTGTGCGGTGGCCTACACTGGGCAAGACGCTCATCCCGGATATAAACTTCATCATGTTCCTCGGTCCCCACCCGGACTCGTGGCAGGGCGAAGTGGAAATGATGCGGGACTGGCTCCATGAACGTGCAGCGTGGAT
>CALAXS010000612.1 GCA_937895305.1 uncultured bacterium | reverse complement strand
AATTTTTAGCGGCCAGCATGGCGGTGGGTATATCGAGCTCTATTCACCCTTCCAATTGCTATGCCATGGAAGGCGTTCGGCGATATCATTGCTGTCTTGCATCAAAAGTGATTAAGGATAATCCTGCATTACTCGATACGGTACGCGATGCAGGGGTTACAGACATCTGGCAAGCGGCTTTTTTTTATGGGCATTGGTATGAAACGCCTGAAGCCTTGAAATCGGCCAGGAAGCAAGTCGAGTCCAAGGGGTTGAACTGGCATCTCATCAATGTACCCTTAGGTCATCCAGGAGATTCTTTGGGGGATGCCACTGGCGCTACACCACTCACCCCACCAACGCGTTGGCAAATGGCGGTGAAGCCAGATGGCACCCGGTATTCCGGGACTTCACTGCATCCACCGGGTACTGAGGAAAATGTTGCTGCGGTCAAAGCACTTACCGTATTGAAACCGGATTGCATTTTTTTAGACGATGACTTTCGCTTGGCCGTGGGACCAGGGGTAATTGGTGGTTGCTTTTGTGATTGGCATAAAAAGCGTTTCCTGGAGCTTCATGCTTATGATGCTGGGAAATGGAATGAACTACTGAATGATGTGAAAGAACGAAACCTCTCGCCAATCTTACGTGACTGGGTCGAATTTACATGCGACCAACTCACAGATTGCTTTAAAAAGCAGCAGGCTGCCGCACCCAATGTTGCTATCGGAAATATGGTTATGTATCTGGGTGCAGAGAAGGCGGGGATTCGCCTGGCCGATTATGTTGATGTACCGTTCCGCGTGGGCGAATTAATGTTTAATGATAAATCCTTCAATCGCTTGAAGGGTAAGACAGACGAACTGTTCAGTGTTCTTTTTCATCGTCGTTATGCAAAGCCCGAACTGGCGTATAGTGAAACAACAGCCTATCCTGCAGATCAGTTATCTGCGAAAAACATGGCTGCCAAGCTGACGATTTCTACTATCGCTCATGTGCGAAATACCATGTTTATGTCCGGGATGACGCCCATACCTGTGGCACATTGGCGCACATTGGCCCCTGCAATGGCTAAGCAGGCCTCCTTTCATGAAGCGCTGAAAGGCCATAAAGCGCAAGGCCCATTCAAACATTACTGGGGTGAGGCTTCCCGTTATGTGGGTGACGATAAGCCTTATAGTCTATTTCTTGCCTGTGGTATTCCCTTTGAAACTACCCATACAATTTCACCTCAAGGATACACCTTTCTATCCGATCAGGATGCAAGATATTGCAAAGATCGAAAGGTTCCGTTTTCGCAGGGGGGGCTCATCTGTCGCCCATCGGCCAAGGATCTTGCAAAATCGGTACGGGTTATACCTGAATCCCTCGAGGCATTGTGGCAATTTAAGGCTGAGATTATTAAAGATGGGCTGGATGTGCCCTATATTCTTGATGAGAAGCCTGTTGTTTGTGCCTGGTACCCTACGGCAAGGAAGGTGTTGCTCTGGAATGTTAGTGATACAAAAGAGACGTATCAGTTGCGGTATGCCAAAAAGAGCACCAAAGTGTCACTGGGTGCGCTGGATTCAACATTGATTGCCATGTAATAGAAGAGGCAATTATTTTCGTGATACGGTATGCTGTTAAAAAATGGACAAGCTGGGATTAGATGTTCAATGAATACGTATAAGCCACAACATAGATGGGTGCAATGTACCCTTCTTCTGAACTGCTGTCTTGCCAGCTTGTTTATGGTTTGTGGAGTATCCCATGCTACGGATGAGGAACTCTTTGAACGCGAAGTTCGCCCCATTCTTGCGAAGCATTGTTTTGGCTGTCATGGTGCAGACAAACAAAAATCAGATCTTAGACTCGATTTTGAGGAGGGGATGCTTTCGGGGGGGACACGGGGTGCAGCAGTTGAGCCGGGAAATGCATCTAGCTTGTTACTAGAAGCTATTCGCCAGAAGGGCGAACTGATGATGCCACCTGAGGGAGTTCTGAGCGAAACAGAAATGGCTGCTATAAGCCGTTGGGTTGCTACGGGTGCAGTATGGCCAGTGTATGAGGTCAAGCCTCTTCCTGAGCAAGAACATTTACTGGAAGCCCGGGCAAAGCATTGGGCCTATAAGCCTTTACCGAAAAGTGTTCCTCCCATTATTCCAGAGGATGATTGGTCACAAAATGATATTGACCAGTATATTTTGGCAGGACTGAATACTGCAGGGCTAAGCCCATCTCCTCAGGCTGAGAAACGGACGCTTATCAGGCGGATAACCTATACGCTGACAGGTTTACCTCCCACGGAGAAAGAAGTAAATGCCTTTCTCGCAGATAGCAGTGTGAATGCACTAGAGATGGTTGTTGAAAGGCTATTGGCCTCACCTCAATATGGTGAGCGTTGGGCTCGCCACTGGCTGGACGTAGTTCGCTACACAGATTCTTTCGATTCCCGTGCTACTGCGCAAACAGATACCATAGAAATATGGCGGTATCGAGATTGGGTAGTTCAGGCACTGAACGCTGATATGCCCTATGACCAGTTTGTGAAAATGCAGATTGCGGGCGATGTGCTGGAAGAAGATTTCAGCCGGGATGGTTTGATTGCAACGGGTATGCTTGCCATTGGTCATTGGCCCCAAGGGGATGCCGATAAAGAAAAGATGGTCACTGATATTGTGGATGACCAGGTGGATGTAGTGACCCGTACCTTTCTGGGGGTAACCATGGCATGTGCACGATGCCATGACCATAAATTTGACCCAATTTCAACGGAGGACTACTACGGTCTTGCAGGAATTTTCTTTAGCAGTTCAATTCTTCCTGGACCAGGTATGAAGACAGAGGGCTCACCCATCCTCCATATCCCAATAGCATCCAAAGAAACGTTGGCATTACATATGAATGCCGAAGAAGGCCTTGAAACCTTGCGTGCGGAGCGAGATGCAGTGCTGACACAGGCGCGTTCAGCATTCTCAAGCAGGGAACTCGAAAACACGGATAAATATCT
>CALAXS010000611.1 GCA_937895305.1 uncultured bacterium | reverse complement strand
AGCCATGTATCGACAGGTGGTGGCGCGTCGCTGGAGATGCTGGAAGGCAAGATTCTTCCGGGTTTGGCAGCGTTAACCGACCAGTAGAATTAGAACAAACTGGTATACAAGCCCGGGAATTGAGTATACTATGCGGAATTTGTAGTGGCATGGGTCGCTACTGGACTTAGCTATGACTCGGACGTACGCACAACGTGAGCGGCGCACTGGGCATAGGTGAATAGATAAAAGGACACGTATTTCAATGGCTATTACAAAAGAACAGAAACTGGAAATTATTTCCAAGTTTGGTGGGTCGGATAAGAACAGTGGTTCGCCGGAGGTGCAGATTGCACTGTTGACCGCGCGGATTAATGACTTGGCGGGGCATTTTAAGGCCCATAAGAAAGATCATGCGGGTCGCCGTGGGCTGTTGAAGCTCATTGGTCATCGTCGTAATCTTCAGGCCTACCTGCGTAACAAGGACCTTGAGGGCTACCGTGCTCTTATTAAGGAACTTGGATTGCGCAAATAAACCATTGCAGCGTCAATATTACAAGTATTAACGAGGGTATCGCGGTTGTTTTGGACAGCCGGGCGTATCCTCGTTTTACATTGATGCGCAGTAGTTCAATTTTTAACTGTAAAAAAAATGAATATAAAAAAAGAAACATGGAGCGTTAAACAGTGCGCTCCCAACAAAGAAGGAGCTTAGCAACGGTATGGAAAAAATTTCCGTCCAGATCGGCTCGGTCGAACTAGAGTTTGAGACCGGTCGTATCGCAAAGCAAGCACACGGCTCAGTAATTTGCCGTAGCGGAGACACTATGGTGTTGTCCGCAGTCTGTGTCGCACCTGAAGCACGAGAAGGAATGGATTTCTTTCCCATGACGGTGGACTATCGCGAAAAGTTTTATGCAGTGGGTCAGATCCCGGGGAACTTCTTCCGTCGTGAAGCGCGTCCCTCGGAGCGTGAAATCCTGGTATGTCGTATGACAGACCGTCCCCTGCGCCCCTTGTTCCCCAAGGGATTCCACAATGAATTGCAAGTTTGTCAGAATGTAATTTCTGCAGACAATGTGAACGAGCCTGATGTGTTGTCTATCAATGCAGCAAGTTGTGCTCTCCACATTTCCAAGATCCCCCTGTCCGAGCCTATTGGCGCGGTACGCGTGGGCTATATCAATGGTGAGCTGGTGATAAACCCCGCTATTGATGATATGCCTTCGAGCGAAATCAACATCGTTATCGCCGGTACGGCTGACGCTATGGTGATGGTAGAAGGTCAGGCCAAGGAAGTCGCGGATGAGTTGATGCTGGATGCCCTTGAATTCGGGCATGAGAACATCAAGAAAATCATCGCGGCTATCTGTGAACTTCGTGATCGTGTTGGTGTTGAGAAGATGGCCTTTGAAGAGCCTCAGCTGGATGCCCAGGTTGTTTCTGATGTGGAAGCATTCTGTGCGGACCGCTTGAAAGAAGCCCAGGCCATCAGTGACAAGGCAGAGCGTTATGATGCGTTTGATGCATTGAAGGCTGAAGTCAAAGAACATTTGCAGGGCCAGTATGGTGACGAGCGTTATGCTGAAGTCGCTGGTGATGTGAGCGGTGCTTATGGCGAGTTGAAGAAACACACCATGCGTAGCCAGGTTATTGATACCAAGGTACGTATGGATGGTCGCGCACTGGACGAAATTCGCAAGATTACCATTGAAGTGGGTGTACTGCCCCGTGCACATGGTTCCGCATTGTTTACCCGTGGCGAAACACAGGCGTTGGTTACGACCACA
>CALAXS010000610.1 GCA_937895305.1 uncultured bacterium | reverse complement strand
GTTTCCTCATACAGCGCCAGCGTCCAGCCCTTCTCCAATAACAGGGCATCCACCACGCCTTCCAGCGTATCCTCATCCTGCCCCATGATCATGCCCGGCAAGCGCTCTTCAATAGCCGTAACTACTGGTGCAATAAGGGCTTCCGCCTCCTCAAGACTCGCAGCACGGGCCGCGATACGAATGCGGGTCGCCTCCGGATTGGCCAGTAAGCCGATGGTCGGATTGTCATGCGCATTGATGAGATCCCCCATCATGTCATCAATTCTGGATTCCCCCACACCACATACCTTTAACACGCGATAATGCAGCACCCCCGGTATACCCGCTTTGTCCCGTAAGTAAGGGATCACATGAGTAGTCATCATGGCCTTGAGTTCATGGGGCACGCCCGGCATACAAATCACCGCTCCCTGTTCCCCCTCCATCAAGAGCCCCGGCGCAGTCCCCCTGGGATTCTCCAGAACAATACCCTGCTCCGGCAGCATGGCCTGTTTCTTGTTGTTTTCCGTGATCTTTATCTGCACATGAGCGAACCGGGCCATCACCTCATCCCATAATTCCTGACGAAAGGAGAGTTTCTGACCAAAGACTTCCGCAACACATTCACGCGTAATATCGTCCTCCGTCGGTCCCAGACCGCCGCTGCACAAGACTACATCACTGCGCTCCAAGGCCCCTTTCAGCGCATCGACAATTCGCTCCCGATTATCCCCCACGGTAGTTTTCTGAAAAAGATTGATTCCGTTTTCAGCCAATACCTGCGCAAGAAACGTCGCGTTACTATCCTGGATCTGCCCGATGAGCAGCTCCGTTCCAATCATCAATATTTCAGCACGCATAGTGAGACCCTTTCTAAAATCAAGTCGGGGAGTATATCACATGGTGATAAGCACGGTAGCCAATCTGATAGAATGTCGCTCTTGCCTACTTGTAACAAACCCGTACCTTAACAGTATCCTCACTGGAGGGTTCCACTTATATGCCTACATTTTCAGTCATCATCCCGGCTTTCGACGAGGAAAAGTTTCTTCCCAAAACCATCGAAGCCATTCGAAAAGCCGAGAAATTCCTGGGGGAAGACGTCCAGATTGTCGTGGGTGATAATATGAGCAACGACAATACGCGGGAAGTCGCTGAATCCATGGGTGCCGAAGTTATTAAAGTCGAGCAACGGTGTATCTCTACCGTGCGCAACCTGGCTGCAGCCCAGGCCAGTGGGACCTATCTGGTCTTTTGCGATGCGGATGACTGCATTTCCGAGGATGCCTTTGTACATATCAAGGCAGCCATGGAAACTGGCAAATGGATTGGTGGCGGTATGCGTGATACACGCTACGACCGTAAATCCTTCGGAATTACACTCACCCACGGATTTGTGAAGCATTCACTTTCCTTAACGGGTTTGTCCATGTTTCTCTTTTATACAAGCAAAGAAACCTTTGATGCCATCGGTGGTTTTAACGAAGAGTTGCTGTCGACCGAAGATTTTGATTTCGCCAGAAAAATGAAAAAATACGGTAAGACCCTAGGCAAACGCTACTGCAATCTCAAAAAAGGGTATCTGGTGAAATCCAGCCGGAAATTCGATGAGTATGGCGACTACATGATCTTCAAGCGCCCCCTCTATTTTGTCCGGGCCTGCTTCAATGACCCCAAAGTGGTCTACGAATTGTGGTACAAGCCCCGTCGCTAATCCCGGTGACACCATAACTCCGTTTTTTCAGTCTCTTCCTTGCACTCCATAGGTGCATTCCTGCCCATTGTCCTAT
>CALAXS010000609.1 GCA_937895305.1 uncultured bacterium | reverse complement strand
GGGAACGCAACCAGGTTTATACGGTGGTTCCCGCATCCCTTATTTGAACCGAATGAATAGACATGCTATCGTTAAACACTCTATATCACTATTCGCGCACAAGGAGCCGTTCATGAAATCCAACCGTAGAGCCTTTATCAAACAAGCTGCTGTTCTATCAGCCACACCCTTTATCCTTCCCTCCAATGTGTGGGCAGCCGATGTAAAGCCCAATGATAAAATTAACATGGGCTTTATTGGCATGGGTAAACAGAGCGGGCACCTCCTTGGGAGTTTCCTCGGACAGAAAACATGTACTGTGGTTGCTGTTTGTGATGTAGACACCACACGTCGCGAAGCAGCGCAGAAGCGCGTAAATGAAACTTATACTGCGCGTCCTGAGTATGGCTCTCCCGACTGCGCGGCCTATAACGATTTCAGAGAAATCATCGCTCGGGACGACATTGATGCCGTATGTATCGCAACACCGGACCACTGGCACGCCATCGCAACGGTTGCAGCACTTGAATCCGGTAAGGACGTATACTGCGAAAAACCGCTGACCCACAACATTCACGAAGCCATCACAGTGATGAAGGCGGTGAAAAAGAACAAACGCGTACTCCAGACCGGTTCCATGCAACGGTCCATGGAAGGTTTCCGTACCGCTTGTGAATTGGTCCAAAACGGGCACATCGGCAAAGTTACTCACGTAGAATGTGACTTTGGCCCTCCCGGAGTCCCCTGCGATCTCCCCGAAGAAGCCATGGAACCTGGACTTGATTGGGATATGTGGTGTGGCCCCGGCCCCATGCGCCCCTACAATTCCGTGCTGAGTCCACGAGGTATTCATGATCATTTCCCGGATTGGCGTGCATACAAAGAATATGGTGGTGGTATGGTTTGCGATTGGGGTGCACACCACCTCGATATTGCACAATGGGGTCTCGGCATGGATGAAAGTGGCCCTGTTGAAGTGAAGGCACCGGACGATCCCAAGGCGACCAAAGGCGCCATAATGACCTATGCCAATGGCATCACCGTGGAACACAAATCAGGTTTTGGCACCCATTTCTTTGGCGATGCTGGTGAAGTGAAGGTTAACCGTGGCCGTATAGAGTTCTATCAGGATGGCAAAAAAATTGCCGGCTGGACCAAACGCGAAGACGGCGGTTCGCTGGGCGGGGTTGTCCGCACCATTGAAAAAGATCATTTGGCCGATGCAAAGATAAAATTATACAATAGCAGGGATCACATCAAAGACTTCCTCGAATGTATAGCGTCCCGCACCAAACCCGTGACCAGCGAAATAGTGGGTGGACACACCGCTATCTGTTGTCACCTCATGAACCAGGCCTACTACAATCATGCCACGCTCAAATGGAACCCCAAGAAAATGAAATTTACGCGAGGTGGGGGAGAAAAAGCATGGCTGACCCGTGACTATCGTTCCCCCTGGAAAGTATAAGCGTTCCATAGCGAATCCCTGAAAATTCAATTTAAGTGTCGACCCGGAATATACTGTGGTCGACACTTTTTTTATACCACCTACAAAACGTTCAAACAGGAAAATTACAATGCGCCTATCATTCATCCATTTGTGGCTTGTCACTCTACTCCTGTCGCTGGGCATCTCTGCGCAAGCTGACCCTGCTGCGAACCGTGCCGCTTTACACCAACTTTATGGCCCCACTGTGTATCAGACACCAACGGTGCATCCCGAACCCGACATGGACAAGGATGGGATTAAGGCCATCTACTACGATGCCCTGCCTTACGAAGAGAAACCTACCCGCGTATTCGCGTACTTGGGCATTCCCAAAGACACGATAAATGAAAAACTCCCCGCCATGGTTCTCGTACATGGGGGAGGGGGAACCGCTTTTCATGAGTGGGTTAGAATCTGGAACGACAAAGGCTATGTCGCCATTGCCATGGATCTGGAAGGACAGCTCCCAGAGGGCAATCATCCCAACCGAAAACGTCACGAATTCAGTGGCCCCCTGCGTACAGGTATGTTCGACGACCAGGACAAGCCTCGTGACCAGCAATGGATGTACCACGCCGTGGCGGATATTATGATCGCCAATTCGCTGCTCCGATCCCAGGAAAACGTGGACCCCGACCGCATCGGCCTGACAGGTATCAGTTGGGGTGGTGTGCTCACCAGCCTCACTGCCGGTATGGACGACCGTTTCGTGTTTTCAGCACCCGTCTATGGTTGCGGGTACCTCTACGACTCTAGGGGTTACTTCAACCGCATGGGTGCTGAAGATGACGCAACACTCGAAAAACGCAAGTACTGGGACCCCGCGCGATTTTTCACCGATGCGCCTATCCCTACACTCTGGGTTAATGGCGACAACGATCCCCACTTTTCCGTAGACACCATGGACCACTCCCACCAAAGTGCCGGACCCGATTCCACCCTCTCCATTCATCCCCAGATGGCCCACGGTCATTCCCCCGCCTGGATACCAGCGCAAGTGCCCGAGATCTATGCCATGGCCGATTACCTCCTGAAAGGAGAAGGAGTCCCGCTAGCGCGTATCACCGCTCAACCCAAAGCGTTACCCAATGGCACCGTCACCATGAGCTACCAGAGCGAGTCGCCCATTGTCAGTACATCCCTGTATTCACGCAGCACTCCCATAAAATATGCCATGAGTGAAAAGAAAAAACACCTGGACCTTGTTGAGCAATGGCAGAAAAACGAGGCCAGCGTTGACAGTGAAACCAGCACCGTAACGGCGCAACTTCCTGAGGGCTGCACCCAATACTACATCAACATCACCGACGAGCGCGGCTGTATCGTATCTTCAAACCTGCGCACACCAGCATCAAAATAGCGGAATCACTTCGGCAGTTCATATCCCTCGCGAATCCAGGTGCCCACCTGCTTCAGCGTTTGCACATCACTATCCCGAATTCTCCCCGCATAATCCGGCCCCACGTTGATAGAAAAGATATTGTCATACTTCACCGCGCCCAGATAGCTCTCGTAGATCTTCTCCGGGGGATGGACTAAATCATCATGCTTGGGCAAGGAATAGAACCAATCCGCACCGCCCTTGTGCTTTGGTAAAATGGGATAGGTAAACTCCGCCACCAGATAGCCCTTATAGCCCGCCTCGGCATCTTTGTTGTACAAACTCGCTTTCGCATCCCCGATTTCACCCGCTTCACCACGTTCACGAATCACCAGACGCCCCGACGCTTCGCCATGGTTATAACCCACAAAACAATTGGGCTGGAATTTCAATACCCATGCCGTCGTTTCATCATGATTCATACCGCCCAGCCCTTGTGCATGGTCCATCCAGAAAAATTCGATGGGGCCATACTGGGTACATAACTCTTTAAGCTGTTCTTTTTTCAACGCCGTATTCGCCCCGGATGCCCAGCGCGGATCGCTCGAGTTCTTCGGTGCTTTCCCTTCAATCCAGGTCCAGTCGCCCTCCGAAAAATACAGTGCCAGCTTCAGTCCGTATTTATCGCATGAAGCCTTTAACTTCGCCAACACATCAATACCCAGCGGTGCATTGGTCACCTTGAAATCCGTTGTCTGCGTATCCCAAAGACAAAAACCATCATGATGCTTTGCCAGAAACAGGATGTATTTCATCCCCGCTTCCTTCGCCACCTCGCACCATTGGTCGGTATCACAACCTGTGGCACGGAAAAAATTCACATCATCCACACCCCGCGTCCACTCCACGCCCGAAAAGGTACTGAAAGACCAACAGATAAACATGCCAAACTTCATGTCCTTAATCTGTTCTGCCCGTACGGTATCTGGAATAACTTCCACGGTTTCCCCCTGTGCTCCCACCGTGGTGATGGCTACCAGTGCCAGAATCAGACCCCTTATACATAGCTTCATCATTCAACCCCCTGTGTTGTTATTAAAACTCACCACTGTCCAAAATGACTTTAGCTGATTCAATATTGACTTCACCTAGCCCGTCATTGCGAGCCGAGTGTAAACGAGGCGTGGCAATCTGGCTTGGTCCGAACAGTGTTGGTGTCGGAGTTGTAACTGTGACTATTCAATCATCCGGACCAAGCCAGATTGCCGCGTCGCTGCGCTCCTCGCAATGACGGGTTAGGTAGAGGCCTTGTGATTGAGTCTATGATTAAAGCCCATTATTAGAAAGCATATTTTTCGATGTGTCAATTCTGTTTTTCATAACAGTGTTAAAACTATTTCGTAGATTGCGCCTGATGCACAACAGCCAGGGCCTAGGGCATATTAATCGTGATAACCTGTTTAAAAGGCGTAAATCCAGTGAGGTAAACACTGGTGCCGGGAAGTTTCCCCTCAGCACCTCGAAGTTGAATATCGCTATGCTCTGCAATACCGGGGCCGAATACGAGAACATCGTTACCCACGCTATATCGGGCATCGCCACTTTTAAGCAGGTGCGTGTCGTCCCCCAGGGCCTGAAGACCATCGCCACTGAGGATGCCTCCGGGACGGAGACTGATTTCCACCGCCATGGGCACGTCATCGGTACCATGGGCCTCGATAGTCAGTTCAAAACCTTCTTTCGTTTCGCGCACAATGCCTTCGTAATGGATAACGCAGTGTTCGCTGGTGGCGCGATAACTTTTAGCGCGACCAACATCGTCTTGCGGGACGGGCAGATGCGCAGGGTCTGTGATGGGCTGGTAGTATTGACCGCGAATTTCCTGGCTGAAGTAGTACCCATCCTCGCGTGCTTTAAATTTGGTCGGCTTGAACTGCCCCTTGCCGAAAAAAGAACCCGCGAAGCGCACACCATTGATAACGGCTTCGCCGTTGCGCAGGGTTAACCAGCGGGTATTGAGCTTGTGCATGATGGTGGTGCTGCGTTTTCCCCGTCGGATACGCGTTACGCCAGAACGTGGAAGGGGGAGCACATAGTTATCGGGGATGGCGGTGGGCACGGGGAGTGCCTTGCTTAATTCTGGATACTCCATAAGCGTAGGCAGATGAAGTCCATCAGGCTCGAGGGGGGCAAGCATGGCAGCAAATAGACCATTTTGATCATGTATTGCAAGATACCGCAAGCTAAACCAGTATTTGCTCATAGTACTACGCGTGTTGAGATCCTGACGAAGGGAGATCTCCGTGACAACCTCATGGTTAGGGTGGAGCAGGTAAGCCATGGCGTCTAAATTTTTGCGGACGGGATCGAGCAGTTCGGGACGCTTTGTCTTATGTGCGATAGTGACGAGCGCGTTGTTCGTGACCGCATTGTAACCAGCGGTACTCCGCTCGGTGTATTGCCCTTCCTCATCGATGTCGATTTCTTCGGCGAGCCATTCATCGATACGTTTGCTGTATTGTGGGTCGGGATATACTTCATTGATTTGCGCCAGGGCAGCAGAGACAACCCAGCGATGATTGGGGGTGTGGACACCGCCATGCGCCATGCCCTGCCCCGCCTTTCTAAGAAATGGTTCGTAGAGGTCGAGTAGCTCTTGTTCCTCATGAATCTGGGCGAGTCGCGCTGCGGTGCCGACACTGTGAACGACGAATCCGGTGTCGGGTGGCGAATTGAAATTAGTGGCAGGCAAATCGATATTGCCCTCTGGCGACTGGGAACGCTCAAGAAAAGCGACACCCCATTGCAGGTGTTGAAGTAGACTTTTGTCGTGATATAGCGTTGACTTGGGGTGCAGGTAAGATGCCGTGCCAGCTTCTAGTAAGTCGCCCACCGATGTGCAATAATATATGCCTCTACGGGGTATCCCCCCAAACCAGCGACTGGCCTTGTCGGTGTTTTGCTGCCCCATGAGCGACCGAACATGAGCATCATTTTTTGCTACCAGGTTCTCGTCGTGCTGCGTACTTTCGGTATCCTGCGAAAGACCAAGGCGTACGATCAAGGCTGACACCGTAGTGGCACTCAGCATCATGGCGTGTCGTCGATTCATTAACATATTAATGGAAATCCTCGAAGTTTGAACTGCTTGTAAATAGCTTTGTTTAATCTTACCCAGATTCGTATACTGAGAGCAATTCTGGCTACGAAAAACGGAAATGAAAAATGCGACTTACAATACCGGGGCACCTTGCTCTTCTTTTGTTACTGGGCCTGCTCTGTGCCTCCACAGCCACGGTCGCCGAGTACCCACCCGCCTGGACAGGCTTTCGTGGCCCCACATCTGACGGTCATGCAGCACAAGCTGAAGGAACCACCACGAAGCCGCCCACCCACTGGAGCGAGACCGAGAACGTCGCCTGGAAAACAGACCTCCCTCACAAAGGCTGGTCCACCCCTGTCGTGATGAACGACCAAATCTGGCTGACCACTGCCACGGAAGGGGGCAACGATTTCTACGCTCTGGGTATTGATGCCAAGTCCGGCGTAATTTTCTTCAACGAAAAACTCTTCCACTGCGAGACCCCGGATCCCCTCGGTAATGCAGTCAACAGCTATGCATCACCTTCTCCCGCTATCGAGCCCGGTCGGGTCTTTGTTCATTTCGGTCGCTATGGCACGGCCTGTATCGATACGACCACCAGGAAAGTGCTTTGGAAACGTGATGACCTTCCCTGCAACCACTATCGTGGTCCAGGCTCCTCCGCCTTTTTATTTGAAGACCTGCTCATCCTCACCTTTGATGGCTCAGACCTCCAGTACACCGCAGCCCTAGACACACAGACCGGAAAGACCGCCTGGAAAACTGACCGCTCCACAGAATGGAAAGACTTCGACGAAAACGGCGTTATCATCCGCGAAGGTGACATGCGCAAAGCCTTTGCTACACCACTCCTCTACGAACGCGACGGCCAGCCTATCCTCCTTAGTCTCGGGTCGTCCGCCCTCTTTGGCTACAACCCACACACCGGCGCAGAACTCTGGAAGATGCCCAATCCCGGCTATGGCCCAGGGGTTTCACCTGTCATGGACGGCAACCTGGCTATACTTCAGGTTGGCTACGGCCCCTCTCTACTGCGCGCCATACGTCTCGATGGCAAAGGCGATCTCACTGACGACTACGAAGCCTGGCGCATGGAGGGTAAGCAGATTCCCCACACACCCACGCCCATCATCATCGACGGACTTTTGTACATGGTTAGTGACCGCGGACTCCTTACCAGCCTGGAATTGGAAACGGGTGTAGAGGTCTGGACCGAACGCATTGGCGGCAACTACCTTGCCTCACCCATCTATGTTGATGGCAAAGTCTACCTTTGCTCCAATCAGGGAAAATACACCGTCTTCAAACCCGGTCGCACCTACCAGCACATCGCCACCAACACCCTCGACGACGGCCTCATGGCCTCGCCCGTCCCCTATGGCAATGCCCTCATCCTGCGCACCACAACCCACCTCTACCGTATCGAAGAGTAGGGGAAGTATGGACTCTGAAAACGATAAAAAAGGTGCAGGTGTAAAATTCCCGCCCCTGTTGCTGTTTTTCATCGTGATTGGGTTTGCTTATGGTATACATTTTATATATCCCATGGGACTGGGGGGTGCATCTGAATTAAAGTATGTAGGGGGTTTCGTAATGGCCTTGGGGGTTCTGATTATTTTAATGGCCAGCCTGAACTTTAAACGTGCGAAAACAACAATTGAACCCTGGAAACCGTCCAC
>CALAXS010000608.1 GCA_937895305.1 uncultured bacterium | reverse complement strand
GATGGCCAACCTTGACCAGCTCTACCTTTTTACAGAAGTTATCTTACGCTATCATCCACGCCTGTCCCCCGGTGGTATTCTGATCATAGATGACTATGGCGAGTGGGAGGGTTCAAAAAAAGCAACCGACGAATATCTGGAACAGCATAACATCCCCCTTCATCTTATTCGTGTGGATGTTGGTGCACGAATGGGAGTCAAACCCACTTGATTGTTTGCTTTCCTATTCCCTTTGCGTTCTCCGTGCTTCTGCGTAAAGGTATTTCTTGCCTTCCATACCTCATCTTATTCCCCACCTGCCCCCGTTTGATTACCCTATGGACAGAGTGCCATCATATTAACTTAATGGGTAATCATTCATCTGCTATGGATAAAATAGCGTAAGCGCATACTGGAGACAGAGTTATGGCCGTTCAGCCAAGCAATTCAGAAATTTTTTCGGGAGAGACCACGTCGAAAATTACGCGGGAGCCCTTCCCGAACTCACGAAAAATCTATGTTGAGGGTTCCAAGGCTTCGATTCAGGTGGCCATGCGCGAGGTTACCCAGCATGATACGCAGGCGGGTAAATTCAATGGTGAGGCGGGGCCCAATCCGCCCGTAACCATCTATGACACCTCCGGTCCATTCACGGATCCGGACATCGCACTGGATGTACACCAGGGCATTCCCGACATTCGTACCCCCTGGATTCGTGAGCGCGACGATGTGGTAGAACTGGACGGGCACACCTCGGACTATGCGCAGAAACGTGAATCCGACAGCAGCCTGGACTCGATTCGTTTCAAGCGCAACCGCAAGGCCCTGCGTGCCAAACCGGGCATGCGCGTCACCCAGATGCATTACGCGCGCAAAGGCATCGTAACACCAGAAATGGAATACATCGCTATTCGTGAGAATCAGCGTTATGAAGACGCCCTCGAAGAATTGAAGCACCAGTATCCCGGCAAGGACTGGGGGGCCTCTATCCCGAAACAGATTACCCCGGAATTCGTGCGCGATGAAGTCGCGCGCGGCCGGGCCATCATTCCCAACAACATTAACCACCCCGAAGCAGAGCCCATGATTATCGGGCGTAACTTCCTGGTGAAGATTAACGCCAACATCGGTAATTCCGCCGTGAGTAGTTCCATCGAAGAAGAAGTGGAGAAGATGGTCTGGGCCACGCGCTGGGGCGCAGACAATGTGATGGACCTGAGTACCGGGAAGAACATCCACGAAACCCGCGAATGGATTATCCGCAACTCGCCCGTACCCATCGGCACCGTGCCCATCTATCAGGCCCTGGAAAAAGTCGACGGCGTACCCGAAGACCTGACATGGGAAATATTCCGCGACACCCTTATCGAGCAGGCCGAGCAAGGCGTAAGCTATTTCACCATCCACGCTGGGGTGCTCTTGCGATTTGTGCCCATGACGGCGCAGCGCATGACGGGTATTGTGAGTCGTGGTGGTGCCATCATGGCGAAATGGTGCCTTGCCCATCACCAGGAAAATTTCGCCTACACCCATTGGGACGAGATCTGCGAGATTATGGCGGCCTATGACGTGGCCTTTTCTATCGGCGACGGCCTTCGTCCCGGCTCCCTCTATGATGCCAATGACGAAGCCCAGTTCGCCGAGCTTAAGGTGCAAGGGGACCTGACGCGTCGCGCATGGGAATACGATGTGCAGGTCATGAACGAAGGACCGGGCCACGTGCCCATGCACATGATCAAGGAAAATATGGAGAAGCAACTGGAATGGTGCGACGAAGCGCCTTTCTACACGCTGGGACCACTGACCACCGACATCGCACCGGGCTATGACCATATTACGTCGGGCATCGGCGCCGCCATGATCGGCTGGTACGGTACCGCCATGCTCTGCTACGTGACGCCCAAGGAACACCTGGGCCTGCCCAATAAAGACGACGTCCGCGAAGGGGTGGTGACCTATAAGATTGCGGCCCACGCCGCTGACCTGGCCAAGGGACATCCCGGCGCACAGATTCGCGACAATGCCCTGTCCAAAGCACGCTTTGAATTCCGATGGGAGGACCAGTTCAATTTGGGTCTGGACCCTGAAAAAGCCAAAGGTTTCCACGACGAGACCCTGCCCGCCGAAGGCGCCAAGATCGCCCACTTCTGTTCCATGTGCGGACCCAAGTTCTGCTCCATGGAAATCACCCAGCAAGTGCGCGACTACGCCAAGAAGCTCGGCCTCGAATCACAGGAAGCCATCGAAAAAGGCATGGCCGCCAAGTCCGAAGAGTTCGCCGAAAAAGGCAGCGAGATTTATCAATAACACAGGTAGCACCTGTTTGTAATAATGGGTAGCCCGTCTTTGTACTTACTATCCCATGCGTTGCATGGGGTACAGCATGTGGCGACCTTCGATTCAGAAACAATTTAATAGCGTCATTCCTGCGACTCTTGTCGTCCCCGCGAAAGTGGGGACCTCCGCGTCACGAATCCCAATCCAAAATCACAGCAACAACATTACACTCCCGCAACAAACGCCC
>CALAXS010000607.1 GCA_937895305.1 uncultured bacterium | reverse complement strand
GAGGTCGGGCTCATATTCGGCGACATGGTACCCGGTAATGCCGTCCTGAACAGTGTCGGTGAAGGCGTATTGCCTGGGCACGACGCAGGGTACCGCTGAAAAGGCTGCTTCCGGGATGACAATGCCGAAGGGTTCGTAGTGAGACATAATGGTGAAGATGGAGGCTTGGCTATAGTGCTGTAGAATTTTATCGAGGCCGCCGGGTTCGTCTTTTGGGATGCGGCCAATAATTTCTACGCCAGGTTCGTCAATAGCCGGGGTGCAGCCCATGATGCGGAGGGTCGCCTGGGGGTAGGTCTGCCGTGTTTTCCTGAATGCTTCCAGGATGAGGGGGCCACCCTTGCGTTCGAAATCAATGCCGATGAAGAGGATGACCTGTTTGTCGTAGGCCGCGTGGGCCGGGGGTGTGGCCTGGTGGTTGAATCCGGCACCGGCTGCGCAAACTTTTTCGGGGGGCAGGTGGTAGTCGTCGTAGCAGGATTGTGCGGCCCATTGGGAGCGTGGAAATACGGTGGTGCAGTGGTTAAATACCTGGGCCTGGTAGTCGATGATGGCCTGGGCTTTTTTCGGGGAGAAGTGTTGGAATTCCCAGGCTTGGGACCGGAGAATTTCGGCGGCCGTGGTATCGAAGTAACAGTAGGTGGGCACATTGAGTTGAGGGAGGTAGTTGGTGCCGTACATGAGGCAGGCGTTGTAGCCGGGATTTTGCTGTGCAACAGCATGGGCGCGTCGGGTGTTCCGTGCACAGCCGAGTTTGGACCAGCGGTAGTTTTCTTCCAGGTTGAATCGGTCGAATTTTCGGAGGATGCGTATGGGGAGGGTGCCCCGTTTGAAGGGGTCCAAGTGGCCGAGTACATTGGCGGTATGATGGATGCAGTCTTGTTTTTCGAGTGCCCGGAAGAGACTCCTGGCGGAGCCGGAAAAAGTGCGTTCGTTTTGGGGATCGCCAGCACAGAGGGTGAGGAGATTCAGCGGGGTTGATGGGGCTCTTGACATCAAGTGCTGGCTCCGGTACGGGTATGCTTGTTATAGCTTTGTTGTGCTTTGAGCAGGACGATCTGGGGATCTTTATCCCGGAGCCAGGTGTTGATGGTGGTGCACCCGCCAAGGAGGAGGAGGAGATGGAGGTCGAGTCCTGCGTCGATTACAGTTACTGAGATACATGTAGTGGCGAGAAGAGCGATAGCGGTGGCGTTTGCTGCGAGGTGGGTGCCGATGGTCCAGTGTCGTATCTGGAGGAGGGCGTGGAGCGCCCATGCCCACCAGCTGAAGTATATGACAGTGCCTACCCAGCCCTGGTTAAGGAGCTGCACGAGGGCCTGGGAGTCGGTTGCGCGGCCTTCGATACGGCCATGGCCCCAGCCCCCATGTCCGAACCAGGGTTTGCTTTGGATGATGGATCTGTATTCGTCGAGGGCAATGAGGCGATAGCCGAAGGATTCACCACGGTCTTCACTAACAGAGAGTATGAGATTGAGGAGGGAGTCTTCCAGATTGATGCCCATGAATTTCAGGATAAGCCAGAGGAATGCTGCAGCGGGTAGAAGGTAGAGGGTAGCGTCGAGTATTTGGTGATGCTTGTAGTTTTGGAGGATGATGTATGCGCCACAGAGCAGGATGAAGAGGAGCCATGGGCCGATGGACATGGTGGTGAGGAGGCCGACGAGGGGGATGAGAAAGATGTAGTTGCCTAAGGTGCCGAGGGTGAGGGTGAGGTCTTTTCGCAAGGGGAGTGCTGCGAGGAAAGTGCCGAATGCGAAGAATCGGCCGAGGGTAAGTGCGTGGTGGAAGAATCCGATGGGCCTGAAGTAGCCCCAGCGCATGTGCTGTTGGAATACGTGCTGGAAGTAGCCATAGAGGTTGTTGTGCAGCTGGGGGCTCATACGCCATTCATAGATGGCGAGGGGTGTGTAAATAATTGCGGTATAGACGATGAAGCGCAGGAAGGTTTTTATGGAGGCGGGTGTGCCGAGGTGAATACGGGCAAGAAGGATGGGGAGGACAAAATTAAGTAAGGTTTCGGCAGATTTTGAGAGGCCGTCATAGATGCCGAAGTCGTTTACAAAGGAGGCCATGAATGCGGCAAGCATGGTCAGGAAAAGGAGGAAGTCGGCCGGGCGAAGGGTGAAGCGTTCAAAGAGTCTGGGGTGGTAGAGGACCGTGCCTATGAGTACGCCGATAGAAGCGACGTTGCCTTTGTTGAGGTCGGGAATAGCAGGGAGTTCAATATCAGCACCGGAGGGCATGAGGGCAATCGCACCGAGGTAGGCAATGGCGAATGCACGCGCGTTATTTTTATCGCGCATGAGTAAAGCGGATATGATTATCCATGCGAGCAAGGCAGCTTGGTAGGGGATCATAAATTGAGTCCCCTTGGCTGCGTGGTGTTAGGAGGATTGTGAGGCATTGGGGTGTTTGTGTTTTTTAAATTCGTTCCAGAGTAACTTGAAGAAGATGACGTCTTCTACGAGGTAGCGTTTCCAGAGTCTGCGTGGTTCCATAGCGAGCCGCCAGAACCATTCGAGGCCGATGGATTGGAGCCAGTGGGGTGCGCGTTTTATACGGCCAGCCATGAAGTCAAAACTGGCACCTACACCTATGGTGATTGCTGCACCGAGCTCATTCTGGTGTTGGTACATGAAGTATTCTTGTTTAGGTGAACCGAGCGCAATGAAGCAGATCTGGGGTTTAGCCCGGCTGACTTTATCAATGGTTTCCTGAAGTAGCTGGGGGTCTTTTTCGAAGCCATAGGCAGGGCAGTCGGTACCTGCGATGATGAGCTTGGGGTGCTTAATCTTGAGGGTCTTTGCGGTCTGCTCTGCTGTTCCGGGGCTACCGCCGAGGAAGTAGACGGAGAGATCGTTCTTGGCTGCATAAGCAGAGAGCTTGGGGACCATGTCGGAACCGCTGAGTTTTTCGTGGAGTGGCGTTCCGAAGAGGGAGGCAGCCCACATGATGGGCGTGCCATCGGGTATAGCATGGAGCGCGTGCTGGTATATTTCGTGGAAGTGAGGGTCACGGTGGCAGAGGCAAACGTGGTTTACATTCGGGGTGAGTACATAGCCATGCTGACCTTGTTTGATATGGTCGTTGATCTGCTCGCAGAACTGCTCGAATTTAAGATTCGAGATGGTGATGTTAAATAGTCTTAGGCTATCTGGACTCGTTTTCATTGTTTCCCTATTATAGCACATTTGTTGTTATGGATTCTTTTCGGGGCTATGGGGTGGGAATGCTTCGTTTAGTCTTTAACTATCATGATAGAGGGTTCGTTGTTACCGTGCAGGCTGCGATCACTGGCGTAAAATTGCGCGATGTTCTTTCGCAGGTAGCCACCGGGGGATTGCTTGATGGCGTTTACGACCACTCCGAGTACGTTGCCATTATGTTCCTGAAGGGCGGTGAGGGTGCGTTTAAGCATACCGAAGTTGGTGGTACCTGCACCGGTGATGGTAATGATGCCATCCACGTGGGGAGCGAGAATTTTTGCTTCGGAGGTGGTAAGTGCAGCGGGGGTGTCAAGGATGATGTAGTCGAAGAGTTCTTTTGCACCCTTGAGAAAGTCCTGCATTTCCCGGGAAGCGAGATGACTGCGGAGATCGTTGGATTTCAACCCGGGTCCAAGGATGTACAGGTTAGGGAAGGAGGTGGCACGATCAGGATCATGGGGGAGGGGCTCTCCGGTGAGCATCTCAGCAAGTCCGATGCCGGGTTTAAGTCCAAAGTTAGCTTCAATGGCGGGTGTTCTGGAATTGAGATCAGCGAGGAGAACCTTGTGAGAGGCCTGCGCGAGAGTAATGGCGAGGTTGCAGGCGAGTGTGCTTTTACCGTCCTGGGCCGCCGGGCTGGTGATGAGGCAGGTCTGGGTCTTCTTGGTAGAGCTGAGGAGGGTGGCCGTTATGCGTCGGTATTCTTCTGCTGTCCATGAGGAAGGGCTCTCTTCGGCGATACGTGCGGGGTTAATGTTCTTGGGAAGTCGCTCTTCGGAGGTATGGGGGATAGCAGCGAGTACAGCGTGGTTGGTTGCGTAGCTCACGTCTTCTGCGGAGTTTATACTCTGGTTGGTGAGTTCAGCAAGGACACCAATCCCAACAGCGATACTGAATATGAGGGCGATAGCGATAAGGTAGCCTTTGTAGCGATCTTTTGAAGAGGGTTCGTTGGGCACGTTGGCTGCACTGATTTCTGCACGCAGGGGTGCTTTTCGTTCGAGTTCAAGTGTGAGGCGTGTGTCAATGGATTCATTGAGGCGGTTTTCGGTTTCGAGGTAGCGTTGTTCGCTTTCTTTGATTTCGGGGATGCCCTGGGAATTGTCGAGTCTGCTTTGTTTATATTCGTCCAGAAGTCCGATAAAGCGTAGGCGACGGTCATCCGCATCGTCCATGTCGGATTGATGGACCGTGAGGTCAAATTCGTATTCGGCTTTAAGGGAGTTGAGTGCAGCGATTCGTGCCTGGGCCTTGACCTCGTTTATTTTTTGAATCAGAGCATTGAGTTCATGTTTTTTAACGTTGAGTTGGGGCATGCCTTCCTGATAGGTCTCTTCGAGGCGGGAAAACTCTTGTTGGAGTGTGGCGAGTTGCTCGGTGAGGAGACCTACATTGGGATTTTGATTTACACGTTCTTCGACACCGAGCGCATAGATGGCCGCTTCGGGGGATTTTCTATGGTTATCAATAAAGTTCTGGACGCGATCGATGAGCTTTTGGGTCTGTCGCTGATTGGTCAGTGCGGTGGTGTGGTCTGCTTCGGCCTGGGCGAGGTTTACACGGTTAGATTCAGTTTCGGTCGGCTCAATACCGTTGACACTATCATCGGGTATCTGGTGCTGAATACGAAGCTCGGTGATGGTCTGGCGGTGCTGGGCGAGTTCTTCCTTGAGTTCCTGCTCGTATTCGAGCAGTGCCTCATGGCGCAGGTTGCGATCTTTTGTGTTTTCCTCGATGAGGTATTGTTGATATTGATCGAGGATGGCCTGGAGTGTAGTGCGTGCTTCTTCGGCATCTTTATGGGGGTAGCTAAGAGTAAGGAATTCACTGAGGTTATCGGTTTCAGTGTCGAGATTTTTTTGCAGGACCGATACGCGCCCTGAATCGATACCGCCCAGCGAGGTACTCTCCAGAATGGTGGCATCATTGGCCACTTTTTCGAGTATGGTCCAGCCGTCGATCAGTTTGATTTGTGTTGCAATGTAGGACTCGTATTCATCGGTGCCAGCGGTACCTTTGCCTTGTCCTTCTTCGATGGTGGTTTCGGCGGAGCTATAGCGAATGGATGCGGATGCGGTATATTTTTTGGGTACGAGCAGGGTGATTGCAGCGAGTGCAGGCAGGGTTAGAATGATGAACACGAGGATCATGGTGCGGCCACGGAGCTTGAGCAGGCGCTTGATGTTGATGCCCACCCCTTGACGCATGAGGGTCGTGCGTTCGGGAAGTAGTTCTGCTAGTTCTTCTGCGATGTCTGACATTTATGGAGATCCGAAGAGGTCTGCGATGTTTTGGGTGGATTGGCCAAATTGTTCAAGTTGATCGAGGACACGCAAGGTGTTATTTACCTGGGGTTCTTCGAGTGCAGCATCAATGAGGTCTTTTGCATAGTAGGTGTCAAGTGCGTTGGTATAAAGCTGTAACACGGGTGAGATGGAGCCGGTGAAGCGGCGTACAAACTCTTCGAGTCGTACAAGCTTTTTCTGGGGCAGGTAGATGACATCACCGGGTTGGAGCTTAACGTCTTTTCCTGTCTTGAGGATCTCCCGTACGTTCACTTTCATGATGTTGGTGTTCTCCTCGTCGACCTGACGCATGAGAACGACGTTGCGCAGTTGGGCGGTGGAGGAGTTAAAGCCACCGGACATGGAAAGGAGCTGAAGCATGGACATGCCTTCGGTGAGTTCTACGATGATGGGGTTTCTGGATTCGCCAAGGAGGTAGACGAGGTTGACTCCTTCGGGGAGGTAGACCAGGTCGCCGGGAAGTATGGGAACGTCTGCGGCATGTGCGCCGGGGTTGCCGAGCCCGCGCAGGTCGTATTGTGCGACTTGACGTTGACCACCGGTATGGCGGATGACGAAGGCTTTGGTGAGTTGTCCAGTAATGCCAACAAAACCGCCGACCGAGGAGGAGGAATTGCGATTACGCAGACCGCCAGCAAGGGAGATGGCCTGGATGAGGCGGGTGGCCTGGGTGTAGGGGTAGATGCCGGGGGTTTGAATGTCACCAACAACGGTAAAGGTTTTGCTGCCGGTGTCACGGACAAGTAAGGAGATTTGCGGGTCGCGGAATACCTTGATGTAGGCATCGCGGATAATCATCTCAGCATCTTCGCGGGTGAGTTCAAGGACATTCAGATCGGGTATGAGGGGGAGGGAAATGGAACCGTCATATTTGACGATGAGCTCACGGCTGAGATTTTCGTCGTTGAAGGATTGGAATTCGAGGGTGTCACCAGCACCAATCTGGTAGGTACCGAACATATCGGTTGTACGCAGGTCGCCATTGAAATTGGTTGTTGACGGCATTTTTTCGAGAAGTGCTTCGGTATTTTGGCTGTCAAGGCGGGACTGGATTTGTTCGATGGTCAGGTTGATATTGTCCAGTTTGGTGCTGAGCAGATCTGCGTTGAGTTGCGTTTCTTGTGGTGGTGCGGGTGTATTTTGGAATTGGTTCAGTTGCTTTTCAATTTCAATGAGTCGTTCGTGGGTGGTAGAATCGATGGTCTGGGGCTTTTTTACATTGATACTGTTGATTTGCTGCTCAATTTGTGCAAGGCGTTGGGTGAGCGAATCCGTGATTGCGGTATCAGGTTCAATGACTTGTTGGGCTGGTATCTGTTTTACTTCTTCAAGCTGTTGCTCCAGCGCGTTAAGCTTTGCCTGGTTTTGAGTGAGTTGGTCCTCGAGAGTGCGACGCTTTTGGGCTTCCATTTCGAGTCGCTTGTTGAGCTCCTCAGCCTCGATATTTGCGGTCTGAACAGTGATGGCTTTTTCGGGAAGATCATTGAGCCCGGGGAATGCACCGCCGTGGAGGTCGGTGGTGGGCATGATAAGACTTTCTTCGACGAGGGGGTTCTTGTTCTTTTTGGCAGCGGGTATGGGGGTGCTGTGTCCGTTGAGCGGGGCCTCAATTTGCTGGGCTGTAGGTGCAGAGGCAGCAAGGCGGTTGGGCTCTTCGCTATAGGCCCCTTTGCCCGTTGTGGAACAACCAAATATGGTTGTGGATAGTATGCCCGCAATTGTAATGCTGAGCAGGCCAATGCGTCCATTCACCTGGTCTGTTCCCCTTTTTCCGCTGTGGGTTGGTGTTGGTTGAATTGGAAAGTATATGTTACATGTGCATGGTACAGTATCCCCAAGTATGATTTAAACTTGGGGACACTAAAAATTTGTTTTAGTAGAGGTCGGCTTTGGCTTGTTGTTTGCTGCGAATGTTTTCTGCACGGGCTGCCAGTTTTGCCGATTGGGTGGTTTTACCGGTAGCGTGTAGGAGTGCCGCGGTCGCATGGAGCCGTACGGCAACATCGGGGTGATCGCTGCGCAATTCGTGATTCTGGATATATTCAGCCCGCTCGAATAGGGGAGCGGCTTCTTTATAGCGTTCCAGATTGGTGTAGAGGATACCCAGATTGGTCAGAACGGTAGCAAGGTAGGGGTGGTCCCGGCGTTCAGCTTTTGTGTGTATGGTGATAGCGCGTTTGAGGTGCTCTTCGGCTTCGGTGAATTCGCCGTTGTCGTTGTGGAGGAGTGCCAGGCCGTTGAGGCTACGGCAAACTTCGAGGTTGAGCTGGTCGCGTTTGTTGATTTGGAGTGCGCGACGATAAAGGCTTTCTACGTTTTCAGTCTGACCGAGGATATAGTTAAGGTCTGCAATGTTGTTCAGGGTCGTTGCAATATCACGGTGCTTCTTGCCGAGGTCGCGTTCTTTTAGCTGAAGTGCCTGGTGATAATGCTCTTTAGCAGCATCAAAGTCGCCGAGGGCGGTGGTCACACGACCCAGCATATCGTGGGTATCCCCTTTACGATGCTTGGTCTTGGTTTCTTCGAGGGCATTCTGGAGCAAGACGAGGGATTCCTGATAGT
>CALAXS010000606.1 GCA_937895305.1 uncultured bacterium | reverse complement strand
ATTTCCTGGTGTACGCTCCGACTGCTAGCCAGGATTCCGTTGGGGGGATTCCCAATCGAGTTGGGAATGACAGGGACATCTAATACTCCTCCCCCTCTGCGCTCTCCGCGTCTCTGCGTTGAGGCACCCCTTGCCCACTTCTCTTCAGCTAAGAATATCGTGAATCACATTGCCATGGACGTTGGTGAGTCGCCGCTCAATTCCATTGTGATAAAAAGACAAGCGCTCATGGTCCAGACCCAGCAGATGCAGAATGGTAGCGTGTAAATCATAGATGGTCGAAACATTCTCCACCGCCTTATACCCGAATTCATCCGTCGCGCCATAGCTGAAGCCCGGCTTCACCCCTGCTCCAGTCATCCAGACGGTAAAGCCACTGGGATTGTGATCCCGACCACTGGCCCCTTTCTGGAAGGTGGGCATGCGCCCGAACTCCGTCATCCACACCACCAGCGTATCATCCATCATCCCCCGCGCCTTCAAGTCCTTCAGTAGCCCTGCCGTGGGCCCATCCATAATAGGTGCATGGACATCATACTGCTGCTTCAGGGTTTTATGACCGTCCCAGTTCCCAATGCCCTCGCCCATGGCATAGGCCCCATTGAAAAGCTGCACAAAGCGCGTGCCCCGCTCCACCAGTCGACGCGCCAACAAACAATTCTTGCCATAGCCCGCCTTGATTTCATTGCTGTCATCCACACAATAAAGTTTACGCGTTTCAGGCGACTCCTTGTCAATGCGCCCAACCTCTGCAGCGCGTAACTGCATTCGCGCAGCCAGCTCATAGGAAGAGATACGTGCATTCAATTCCGTATCCCCCGGAAAACGTTCGAGATGCTTGTCATTTAAAAATTTAAGGTAGTCCCGTGTGGCCTGTTCCGAATTCGTGTTCACGTGCTTGGGTGATGCCAGATTGGGGATGGGCTTGTCCATGTTAAAGGGCACGCCCTGAAACGCTGCGGGAAGAAAACCCGACGCCCAGTTATTGGGACCGGACTGGGGCACACCCCGTGGATCCGGAATAGCCACAAAGGCCGGTAGATCCGCTGCATCACTCCCCAACGCATAGGACACCCAGGCCCCCATACTGGGATAACCATCCAGTGTAAAGCCCGTGCTCATCTGATTCTCAGCCGGGCCATGAGTATTGCTCATAGCGGTCATGGAATGGATAAAACAAAAATCATCCACCTGCTTCGCCAGATTGGGCAACAGGTCCGAGACATACTTGCCCGATTCACCGCGAGGTTTAAAGTCCCAATGGCTCTTGGTCAACATGCCCTGCTCACCTTGAAAAGTAATCAGTTCATCCGCACCCGGCATAGCTTGACCATGACGTTTAATCAACTCAGGCTTATAGTCCCACGTGTCCAGATGTGAACAGGCACCGGAGCAAAAAATAACAATGACGTTTTTAGCCCGGGGTTGAAAGTGGGAACGTCGGGGCGCATTGGGCGCTTCAGGTCGTATCAATGGACGAATGGGTTGGGCAGCACCATGGGCGTTACTCATCAGGCCCTGCTGCGCCAGGAGTGCCGACAAGGCGATACTCCCCAGACCACCCCCGGCATGTTGCAGGAAGCCACGACGATTCAACAGATGCTGGCCATCGGGATAAATTTCATCTTTATTCATGAGGCCATCCGATCCACTACATTGCGTGCCTGTTGAAAATGGCGGCGTTGATGATTTGGTAACATGCGTAGCCATACTCCGAGACTGAAACGCATAAACTTCAGTGCTGGCGATGCGACCTTGATGCGTTTTAAATCCAGACCATGCGCCATTCTTGTTGTCGTGATCAGCTCATCCTGCACCTTTAAAAAGCGCTCGATTGTTTTGTCCTTATCCATATCAGATCCGGGCACATACAATTTCGGCGACTTGCCCTTGAACGTGTTATCTTCGTTCAATACACCTGCCGCCCTGGCGAAGTAATTCCCAAGCCAACTGTATCGAAATGGACCCTCGCTCAATCGCCCGGCGGCCTTACCCTTTTCCATTGCTTCATGCATGGGGGCTATCATTTCACTACCCACCTTGTTCAGGTGATCCAGGCATTCCCCTACCGACCATGCACCTTCTTCGGGGCGCCAATTAAATTGTTCCTGACTCAAGTCCCCACAAAGATCCAGGACCTCGGTCTTGGCCCAGAGGTACCCATCGACTTCGTTTTCTAATTCTGGACTCAATGTTCGGGCTTCTACCATCTGTAAAACATCCTATAACTATCCCATGCA
>CALAXS010000605.1 GCA_937895305.1 uncultured bacterium | reverse complement strand
CTATTACTATTATTCCCAGGAACCCAATTATGAAGTGGACATCACCGATGTGATTGAGACCAAGGTGGATGCGGCCGCGGCCCATGTGAGCCAGTTTGAACCCAGCCTAAACAAGTATAACCCCGACATGCCAGACCTGGTTAAGGCCGAAATCGGCAAAGGCTTTAAGGCCATGCTTAAGGACGGCGATAAATTTGTGGAACGCTTCCGTCGCGAAGAAGCCCCATGACTCTAGGCATGGCCCACCCTTTTGCGCTATGATAGTTGTGATTTCCATTCACGAAGGAGAGAATTATGAAAGCTGGAATGAACCTGTTGCTCTGGACTGGTGCTGCCACCGAAGAGCACATCGGACTGATTAAAGACATTAAAGGTTGGGGCTACGACGGCGTGGAATTTCCCATGTTCGACCTTGAAGGCTCCCCCTGGGCGACCCTCGCTACTGCATGTGACGACAATGGCCTCGGTCGTACGGTTGTCGGTTGCCTCCCCGAAGGGGCCAACCTCATCAACGAAGACGCGGGGCAGCGTCAGGCCGGGGTAGACTTCCTCAAAGGCTGCGTAGACTGTTGCGCTATTCTCGGCGCAAAAACCCTTGCCGGTCCTATCTATAGCCCCGTTGGTTTGCTCGTGGGACGCGGTCCCAACGACGATGAGTTTAAGTGGGCGAAAGATGGTCTGCATGAAGTGGGCGAACATGCTGCACAGGCAGGTATCTCTTTGTCGGTGGAAGCACTCAACCGCTTCGAAACCTATTTCGTAAATACCCAAGCGCAGGTGACCAAGCTCATTGATGCTATCGACCTCGATAACGTGGGGCATATGTACGACACCTTCCACGCGAACATCGAAGAGAAGGGCATCGCTGATGCCATCCGTACGGGCGGGGGCAACATTAACCATGTCCACGTTTCTTCCAACGACCGTGGTGCTCCCGGCGAAGACCACATTCCCTGGGGCGAAACCTTCGCCACCCTCAAAGAAGTCGGCTACAATGGCTGGCTCACCGTAGAAGCCTTCGGTAGCTGGATACCTGAACTCGCAGGCGCCACCTGCATCTGGCGTCAGATGGCCAAAAGCGAAGAACACGTCGCAAAGACAGGATTGAAGACGATTCAACGCTGGTAGTCGAAGCTCGGCTTGCTATAAAGTAACACGGGCCTATCTGATAAATTCAGGTAGCCCCGTTTTTTTTCTCTTCCCTGACCTAACACGACCTCGTTCCCATGCTTCGCGTGGGAATGCATACGGTCCGCTCTGCGGACATTTTCCTGCGATATTTCGTTGAGATAACAGCAGTTCCGATTTAAGTCCTCAGGACCAAGCTAGATTGCCACGCCTCGTTTTACTCGGCTCGCAATGACGGTTGAGGTGAGGTCATTGTTTGCACTGTAATGCCATCCCCCTTTCCCTCTCCCCTTAGCGCCTTAGCGCATTCGCGTGAGAATGCCCCTTTGCGTTCTCCGTGTCTCTGCGTTAAGTTCCCGTTCCTCACTCCACTTTCAAATAACTATCCACAAAAGCATAGGCCTCGGCACGTACCTCCGGCGGGAAGTCGTGTTCGCAGTCGGGGTAGATGGCTTTCAGGTTCTCGGAAGCTTCGAGTAGGCTGTAAACCTTGCCGGCAGCATTTACGCAATCCTTGACACCCGACACCTCGAAGTTGGCATCATTCACAGGTGCGCTGATAAAGATGGGTCGTGGCGCGATGGCCCCGAGGACACCGGGGAAATCGAAGGGCATCTTCGCCGGGTCTTTGTCGTAGTCGGTAGCTATTTTCGGCATGTATCCCTTGTGCGACCAGCCTGTAAGGTCGCCGCCCTTATACTTGGCAAAGGAGTTGAAGCCGCAGCTAGTGACCATGACGCGGACGCGCTCGTCGAAGAGACCGATAAACAGCGCGTTGTGCCCGCCCAGTGAATGGCCGATGGCCCCCATGCGATAGGGGTCCACCTCCGGCATTTCGGTGAGTACGTCGAGGGTTCGTTTGTGATTCCAGATGCCCTTTGCCGTGGCGCTTTCATAGCCCAGAGCATAGACGTCCACGTCGGTGTAATCGCCAAAGCCGGGGTAGTCCGGCGCGATGGTGACATAGCCGCGCTTCGCCAGTTCCACCGCATAGTTCCGGTTCGGTAGATCGCCCAGTTCGCAGACCTGGCCCTTGCCGAATTTCGAGGTGGGGTGAAGACAGAGCATGGCCGGGGCTTTGCCTTCCAGGCCCTTGGGGATGAACACATAAGCGGGAACCCGGTCGCCCGCCTTCTCCACGTTAAACGTTATCTTGCGTCGCGTGAACTCCGGGAAGTCCACCTCCTCCAGGACCTCCACCGCCGGGTCCGGCCGTTCGCTCTGGTCCGGCAACGGCCCACTCACCAGCTTGAAGTTCCGCATGATGTGCATCTTGCGCGCACCCCAATACTGACGCGATTCGATGGGCTGCTTTTCGCCCTTGTGATCAATGTAATGGAGGAGGTCCAGCTTGTCCTCGTAAAACGGTGCCTCCCCCGCAGCAAAAGCCACCGATGCCATGAGCACACATACACACAACAAGGAAAAGCGATACATGATAAGACTCCTTATAGAATATGAATTCACATTGTGCCAGTCACCACATGGCTTTGCAACACCCCACCTGTCATTCCCGCGAAAGCGGGAATCTCCCCAACGGTATCCCATCTATCAGTCGGAGCGTAAACAGGAAAATAAAAACAAACCAGTAAAGAATTCAGATATATAATTATCATTCCACTTGGCCCCGTGGCGTAACGGGTGTATAGTGGAGTAGTGTGAAGTGATGCAGTACGAGGGGAATAGATTATGCTAAAACGTATCGCCATTTTAATAATCGTCCTTGCCCTGATGGTTGGGGGTGGCACGCTCTTCTACAAAAACTACCACCCAGAAGCTGCGACCGTGGCTATGTTGGAGGAGCTGGGCGCGACGCTGAAGATATACGCCAATGAAAGCAAGGGTGGGCGCTATCCACCTGCAAGTCTTAAGATGGGCCGATTCATTATGGATACGTCTGTCTTAAAGGAGAGCGGGTTGCGGTCGGAGATAGACCTATATCTTCAAGGGAAGGGTGGGGTGGATGTGTGTTATACCGGGTATGCACTTCGTTACTTGAT
>CALAXS010000604.1 GCA_937895305.1 uncultured bacterium | reverse complement strand
TCGTCCTCAGGTTGATGATTAACCGGGGTCTGCTTCTATACCGTTCGGTAAGTTCTTTTATTTCTCCCATCTGCGTCTGTTATCATAGACGGAAATTATGTAGGTCCATTTGGACAAATCCGTCCATATCAGGAGAAATATCATGAGTGATGTGTTTATTGTAGAAGCTGTTCGTACCCCAGTTTGCCGTGGCCGCGCCGAAGGTGCGTTGAATGGTATACATCCGGTGAAGCTGTTGTCGCTTGTCCTTGATGAAGTCTGTAAGCGTGCAGGCGTGGACAAAGGGGCTATTGAGGATGTCATAACAGGGTGTGTCTCTCCTATGAATGAGCAGGGCGCGAATATTGCACGTTTGGGTCTGTTGATGGCAGGGTTTCCTGTCCATGTGCCGGGTGTGCAGCTCAATCGTATGTGTGGGTCAGGCCAGCAGGCGGTTCATTTCGGGAGTCAGGCGATTTTGGCGGGGGATATGGATCTTGTAATCGGCTCAGGTATCGAGATGATGGGGGTGGTCCCTATGGGAAGTGACTGGAAAGTCCTTTCGCCGGAATTTCTGGCTGAGTTTCCGTATGAATTACGTTCTATGGGCGTATGTGCAGAAGAAATTGCGGATAAGTGGAATATATCGCGTGAGGAACTGGATGAGTATTCAGCCGGGAGTCATGCGAAAGCGGCACATGCTATAAAGAGTGGCTATTTTAAGGACCAGATTCTGCCGGTTTCTGTACCGAAGCCGGATGGTGCTGTGGTCGTGGACACGGATGAGGGGTGGCGCGAGACCATAGATATGGCAAAGTTGGCTTCGCTGGGTACACCATTTAAGGAAAATGGCAAAGTATCGGCTGCAACTGCGAGTCAGATTAGTGATGGCTCTGCTGCGGTCTTGCTAGCGAGTGCGGCAAAGGCGGACGAGCTTGGCCTGAAAAAGCGTGCACGCATTATAAATCGTACCGTCGTAGGTAGTGACCCCTTCTTGACATTAACAGGACCGATTCCAGCGACGCAGAAGGCGTTGAAAGATTCGGGTCTGAGCATCGATGACATTGATGTGTTTGAGATCAATGAAGCCTTTGCTTCGGTGGCATTGTCCTGGGCGAAAGAACTTAAACCAGACATGGCTAAGGTGAATCCCAATGGTGGTGCTATTGCTCTGGGCCACCCACTGGGTGCTACAGGGGCCATTTTGATGACGAAGATGGTTCATGAACTGGAACGCTCGGGTAAACGCTATGGCTTGCAGACCATGTGTATTGGTCATGGCATGGCCACGGCGACGATTATCGAACGTTGTGACGATTAATCCGGAACGTTCTTGGTATAATTTTAAAATACGCGATCTCAATAGTGGGGTCGCGTTTTTGTGAAGCCTGTCAAAATCTACGGATTTTGTTTAGGTTGGAATGTTATTTATAATTTGTTTGTATATCA
>CALAXS010000603.1 GCA_937895305.1 uncultured bacterium | reverse complement strand
GGCGCTGCAAAACTGGCTTGTGTGCTAATTGCCTTTGTTTTTCTCACAGGAAAGACCGCGCCCAATGGGTGTGCTGGTGAGGAGGTGATTTATGTGGTGGCGAGTGCAGATAACACGTTGTTCGACACTTCGGACGGCAGTAAGTCGAATGGTGCGGGATCGCATCTATTTGCAGGTATCATCAATCAACCTTTAGAAAACTCATTCATTACTCGTCGGGCATTGCTCTGGTTTGATATTGAAAGTGTGCTTCCTGCCAATGCGATCATCAAAAGTGTGACGCTGCAAATGAATACAACGCTTCAGATTTACGGTGAGGACTCCCCCATGACAGTCCATACCGTAATGTCGGCGTGGGGTGAGGGCACTTCAAATTCTGATGGTGATGGTGGAGGTGGTAAAGGTGCCGCGTCAACAGTGGGTGATGCAACCTGGCTACATACTTTTTTTAATACCCTGACCTGGACCGCACCAGGGGGTGATTTTGACCCGGTTGCACTCAGCCAGGTGTCGGTTGGTCTTGGGCCAGTGGAATGGCCGTGCACGGATGATTTCATTGCGGTGGTTCAGGATTGGGTAGATACACCAGCGAATAACCTTGGCTTACTGGTTGCAGGCGATGAGAATTTTCTCGGTACTGCACGACGTTTTGATAGTCGCGAAGCCTTCGTGTTAAGCGTACCGCCGAATAACAGCAATTTGCCGACGTTGGAGATTGTGTATAGCACACCTTAGCGGGTTGTGTCGTTGCTGGTTATGGGATCGTAGTTGGGTTCCAACCTGGATCCCCGCGTGAAAGCTACTGATCAGTATGTTTCGCAATGGATGAAGACAGCACAATGACTAGAGCGCTTTAACAAATTATAGATGCGGAGCTGCGTCAGTGAGGACAAGGTTGGCAAGAAACAAAAACGGAGGCATAGCAGGCTACGGTGAGTTTTTGTGACGCAGCCAACCGATGCCACAACAAGCAGATTCGTAACAATAATTTGTTAAAATGCTCTAAAGCATAATCATAGACTTCTGTGTTGAATTCAATCTTGGAGTGGCAACGGGGAGACCCCTGCTTTCGCAGGGGTGACAAACTATAGAGCGTGTTCGGCTCACTGTAACATGCACAGAAATAACACAGGAGCGGGTTGTGTTGTAGCTGGTGGTCAGGTGAGGATGTTGTGGACGATGTTGCCGTGTACGTCGGTGAGGCGGTAGTCACGGCCCTGAAAGCGATGAGTCAGTTTGAGGTGGTCGATGCCGAGGCAGTGGAGCATGGTAGCATGGAGGTCGTGGACTTGTACGATGTCTTCCACGGCGTGATAGCCCAGCTCGTCGGTGGCACCATGGCTGATGCCACCCTTGATACCGCCACCTGCCATCCACATGGAGAAGCCTTTGATGTGGTGGTCGCGGCCGGAGCCCTGGGCCATGGGGGTACGACCAAATTCACCGCCCCAGATAATGAGGGTGTCTTCGAGCATGCCGCGTTGCTTCAGATCTTTTACGAGGGCAGCGGAGGCTTGATCGGTGAATTTTGCGGTGGCGGTCATGCCGTCTTTCACACCACCATGGTGATCCCATCCACGATGGTAGAGCTGGATAAAGCGGACACCGCGCTCGGCCATGCGTCGTGCGAGGAGGCAGTTGGCAGCGAAGGTGCCGTCAGCACCCTGGGTGCCATACATGTCGAGGATGTGCTGCGGTTCGTCGGAGAGGTCCACGAGGTCGGGAACGCTGGTCTGCATGCGGAAGGCCATTTCGTATTGGCTGATGCGGGTGGCGATCTCGGGGTCACTGACATCCTGGTCGTGGTATTGGTTGAGGGCCTGGACCGCATCTACCACATCGCGTTGTTTTTTTGCGTCTACGCCATGGGGGTTGCCCACGTAGAGGACGGGATCGCCCTGGCTGTGGAAGGGCACGCCCTGAAATTTGCTGGGCAGGAATCCGCTGTGCCATTGCCGTGCCGCGATGGGCTGGTTCTGTCCGCCTCCTGCGGAGGTGAGGACCACGTAGCCGGGTAATTCGTCGCTCTCGGAGCCGAGTCCGTACCAGGCCCAGGACCCCATGCTGGGACGGCCGGAGATGGCGGTCCCGGTGTTCATGAAGGTGTGTGCGGGGTCGTGGTTAATTTGCATGGTTTGCATGGAACGAACGATGCAGATATCGTCGGCGATGCTGCCGATGTGGGGAAAGACTTCGGAGATTTCCTGGCCGCTCTTGCCCCATTTGTGGAATTTGTGTTGTGGCGCGAGGCAGGTGAGTTTTGAATTCTGAAGCTGGGCGATGGGCTGGCCTTTGGTGAAGGACTCGGGCATGGGTTGGCCGTTGAGTTCGCCGAGCCTGGGCTTGTAGTCGAAGGATTCCAGGTGGGACGGGCCACCCGCCATACACAGGTGAATGACGCGCTTGGCCCTGGGGGCGTGGTGCAGGGGGTTGACCAGGCCTATACCCGCCAATTCAGGGGTGGCGGCGTAGACGTCGTTGCTGCGCAGGAGTGCTGCGAGGGCTGCGGAGCCCATGCCGGTTGCGGCACGGCCGAGGAATTGGCGACGGGTTTCTTCTCGAATAATTTTTTCGTGGAGATCCATGACTATTCTATCTACCTTTGTCCGGAATAAAATTCAAACTCTACACTTTCCTGCCATTCCCGCGCAGGTGAAGGACACTAAGCTGTGCTAGGGTCGAACGCGCCCGTTTTCCGAGGCAGAACCCCGGTTTATGCATTCCCAAGCAGAGGCCGTAGCACGGCAGGCTACAGGGAACGAGGGAATGCGTATTCAGCTCAAGACACGCCCTATAGGATGAAGATTTATGGGGCGTGAGTCAAGTATTTTACTTTGTTTTAGGTTTGTTGTGTGTTTTTAAGCGTATGGAAATCATGATGCAGATGATGGCCATGAGGAAAACGTAGAGGACGCTCATACTGAGACCGAGCAGGTTTGAGTTGCGTATGGCTACCTCCGGGGGCTGGTCGGTGAGGAGCCAGCCGATGACTTTTTCCTGGATGACCGGACCGATAGAGCCAATGCCATTCACCAGACCAGCGAGGGCGATAGCGTTTCGTTCTCCTGCTACGACGATGGTACCTGCACCACAGAGAAGGGTGTCGGGGCCGTAGAGCATGAAACCGACCAGGCCGAAACAAACAGCGAGCATGATGGGGTTGGCGCCCCATTGAAGTACAGCGAGGTAGCCGAGGATGAGGCCAAAGCCCATAAGGAGGCAGATGATTTCCCAGCGTCCCTTGAAGAGGCGGTCCATGGCAAGACCTGCTACAACGGCCCCGGCGAGACCGGTCCAATCGAAGATGGAGGAATAGTAGGCGGCATTATCAACCCCCATACCTTTCAAGGAAAGGAAAGTGGGCAGCCATGAATCGAGTGCGTAGCGAAGGAATTTAATACAGAAGTAAGAAGTGCCCATCATGAGTACAACGGGGTGCGACAAGAGTACCATGTACTCTTTGATGGAAATATCAACTTCGTTTGATGCCTTGACCGATTTACCTTGTCGGTCTGCATCAGTCACGATAGGTTCCAGGCCCACGTCTTCGGGTCGGTTGCGCTGCCAGAAATAGATGACCCACCAGATTGCAAAGGCGAGGAGTGTGCAGCCGAGGAAGGAGTAACGGATGCCGTATTCTGCACCATAC
>CALAXS010000602.1 GCA_937895305.1 uncultured bacterium | reverse complement strand
GCAATGACAGGTAAAGTTAAGACCGTGTAACAAGCTGAATACTAACAGGCTCATTAAGACATTCCAACTCACCAATCTTTTGTTTCTATGTTGGATTAGTGTATTTAACGGCTAAATCTTACCCGATTTCAGCATGTCTTCTCTCAGTTTTTTACGATAGGCCTCGTGGGCTTCCTCGTCTACCCTGGCGGCTTCACTGAAGTAGACGAAACCCAGGGCGCGTCGGGTACGAGTCGGGCTGTCGTTGCCGCTGGCCCAATGAATGGTGAGGCTGTCATGGGCCAGGAGATCACCGGGCTGTGCGGGACAGGCCACATCGCAGTCTTTAACATCACAGCAACTGGTGTCAGTGAGGCCCTGAGAAAAACCGAGCGTGTCGGTCCGGCCATGGGGCTGCATACCGTCTTTGTGGGAGCCACGCACATAGTGGACGCAGCCGTTTTCTTCGTCGACATCGTCGAGGGCGAACCACATGGTGACGGCTTCGCAGGGGTCGAGCATAAAGTAGTAGCCGTCCTGATGGGGCGGGGTGGGCTTGCCAATGCGGGGGGGCTTGTTGAAGTACTGCAGGTTTTCCGCGACCACGGGACCGCCCAGGACGCATTCGGCCAGGGCATGAAATGAGCCGTCCGCCATGAGTGCCCCGAAGAAGGGGTCATATTCCTGGAGGTTCTGGAGTTGCTTGAGGGTGTCCGGGTTGTCTTTGTCTTCGTAGAAGGCGTGTTCTCGCGGCAGGGTGGGCACGCGGTCCTGAATAAAGCGTTGCAGGTTTTCTTCGATGGCGGTCAAGGCATGACCCGAGACGAATCCGGGAAGGGCTACAAAGCCATCGCGGTCATAGTCCGCTTTAATTTGTTGTGTATCCATTTTTTATTTCCCCGCTTTTAGTTGGTCTTTTCCGTTGGCAAGCCAGTCCATGGAGAAGTGTACCAGAACAATTTTTTCGGAGCTGTCTTTGATACCGGTCTCGTAGAGGCAGCCTGCGTCGCCGTTGGGCAGGCGGGTCAGAGCGGAGTAGGCGAATTTACCGGGAACCAGTTCACGGCGTACGGACCAGGTCTCGCCTTCGTCGTAGCTAACGTGGACATAACCTTTGTTCCGTCTTTTCTGGGAGATGGGGCCCGTGTAAAGGAGACGGCTTTTTTCTCCGTCTGCCGGATCGGAATAGCGCAGAAAGCCGCTGTTGCATTGGGGTTCGGGGAGGTCTTTTACCTTTTGGAGGGGGGACCATGTTTGCCCGCCATCTTCGCTGACTGCCGTCTTGCGCAGTTTATCGCCCCCGTTGCTACGGCTATTGATGCGGACGCGACCGTCGCTTAATTCTGCCATGAGGACTTCGTTGCTCAGGCCTTTCACGTCGTTGGGGGCCACGTCGCCATAGGACCAGGTCTTCCCTTTATCATCGCTATATACCGCATAGACGCGCCAATCGCCATAAGGACCCTGGTTGAAGGGAAAGATTATTCGCCCGGCGTGTTTACCATGACGTAACTCGATACCGTTGCCGGGACCACTGGCGATGGAAGTCACTATGGTGGGGCGCTTGGTTTGGGCGGTGATGTCTTCCTGGTTGGACCAGGTCTTTCCCTGGTCATCACTATACATAAGAAGATTGCGACAAATATTTTTCCCTTCCACGCCCGTGTCTACGCCACGCTCGCCACCGGATTTAGCGGGGTAGTGCTGGAACATGAGCAAGACACGGTCGGAATCGCGCAGGGCCAGGACGCAGGGATTATTCAAGGCATTTTGTCCGTCTTGCGCAATGACTTGTACTGGCAACCAGGTGAGGCCGCCGTCTTCGCTGCGCTTGAGGACGATGTCGTTCCTGGCGTGGTCGTCCCGGTTGGCACGGCCTTCTGCGAAGGCGAGGACGGTGCCGCCGTAGGTGGTGGTGATGGCGGGGATGCGATAGGTGTGGTAGCCCTCTTCGCCTGAGATGAAGACATCGCTATGGACGGGGTCCGCGGCAAGGCCTGGCAGGGCAATGAGGGAGCAAAGGGCCAGTATAGTGGTGTGATAGGAAAAACGGGTCATTGAACAACTCCTGAATTTATTGTGGTCCATGTTATATCATACCTGTCTGGACGCGTAAATTTTTTATACTTATTTTACAGATTGCGAGGAAGTATGGCGAAGATTGATGGATTGATTGCTGCGACGTTTACACCGTTGGATGAAACGGGTTCTGTGAATCTGGCGCCGATTCCGGCGTTGGTAGATGGATTGATTGCCCAGGGGGTGACGGGGATGTATGTGTGTGGCAGTACGGGTGAGGGGCCGTCGTTGACCACGGAGGAGCGTAAGGTGGTGGCAAAGGCCTACGTGGAGGCTAGTGCGGGGCGTATCCCCTCGGTGATTCAGGTGGGGCATAATTCAATAGAGGACGCGAAGACATTGGCGAGGCATGCGCAGGAAATTGGTGCGGAGGCCATCAGCGCGGTAGCACCCACGTATTTCAAGCCTGTGGACCTGGATGCTTTGATTGATTGCATGGCAGGGGTGTGTAGTGCTGCGCCGGACACGCCGTTTTACTATTATCATATCCCGCCGATAACAGGTCTGAATTTTGATATGCTGGATTTCCTGGAAGCGGCCCCGGCGCGTATACCCAGTCTGGCGGGGATCAAGTTCAGCAGCCGTGATGTGGACAAGTTTCAGGCGTGTCTGAATTTTGAGGACGGCAAGTACAACATTCTTTTTGGCGTGGATGAGATGTTCCTGAGTGGCTTGGCGGTGGGGGGAACGGGTGCGGTAGGCAGTACGTATAATTTTATGGCGCCTTTGTATCGTACGGTGATGCGGTCTTATGCCGGGGGTGATATGGCGGATGCGCAAGCGAAGCAGCATTTGGCGACTTCTATCATTCGCACCATCCTGCAGTATGGGGGTATGCCCAGCCTGAAGGCGTGTATGGGGCTGAAGGGCGTCGACTGTGGTGCAGTGCGCTTGCCCTTAAGTGCGATGAGTGAAGCGTCGTTAGCGCAGATGCGGGCTGACCTGGAAGAACAGGGCTTTTTTGAGTGGGCCCGGCAAGTGTGGGAAGATTAAATTTAGCTGGGTCAATGACAATGGAGTCTCAAATGAGATGAGTGATTTAACGACCGTATTTATGGAAGCCTTTGAAGGCGTGTCGGGTCATGCCTATTGCGTGAACACGCTGGATGAAGCTGCGGATATTATTGCGCAGGTGATTTCTGACACCGCAGAGGTGTCGCGTGTTGCGCTGGCACAATTGCCCGCGGGACTGGGCGATAAAATCCGGTCGCGGTGCAATGGCATTGATATAGTTTCTGACCCCTATCCCGCTGCAACGGGCCTTGACACGATTGACCATGCGCAGGTGGGGGTGAGTGGATCAGAATTCGCCATCGCGGAAACAGGGACCATGGTGGAGGTAGCGGTGGATGATATGAATCGTCTGGTGTCGTCGTTACCGCGCACGTATATCGGTGTGGTGGATGCATGCACGTTGGAACCGACCTTGCGTGGTGCGGGCGAACGGATGCAGAAAGTTTTTGACGATAACCCGGACCATGTGGCGGTGAGTTTTATATCGGGACCGAGCCGTACGGGGGATATTGAAATGATTTTAACGCTGGGCGTTCATGGGCCGGAACATGCCCACGCCATCTTGCTGATGGGAGATAAATAATGACCACCCAACGTATCAAACGCCTGGAAGATTTGATTACCACGTCGATTGAAGAGCCGAAGCAACGGGATGCGCTGTATAATTGCATGAAGCGGGGTCGTGAAACGCGGAAGTATCGACTGGAGACATTGCCTGGTGGTGCTGCATTTCGGGATGATGTGAAGGCGACGAAGGAGAAGTGCATTGCGGACCAGGATGCGTTGCTGGAGAAATTCATCACCAACGCGGAGAAGCGGGGCATCAAGGTGCATGTGGCGGAAGACGGGCAGTCGGCTATTGATTACACCTTGAAGATTGCTGCGGAGCATAATGCGAAGACGGTATCGAAATCGAAGTCGTTGACGACGGAAGAGATTGAGATTAACGACGACCTGAAGGAGGCGGGGCTGAGTGTGGTGGAGACGGACCTGGGCGAGTTGATTATTCAGCTGGTGGACGAGAAGCCCTATCACCTGGTCTTTCCGTCCGTACACAAGATGCGCGATGATGTGGCGGAGATTTTTGCCAAGGCTACGGGCAAGCCTGTAGAAGCGAAGATTGAATCCATCATGCCCGTGGTACGCAGCTATCTTCGGCCCATATTCCTGAATACGGATATTGGCATGACGGGTGCCAACATCGGCGTGGCAGAGAATGGCTCCATCGCCATCGAGACCAATGAAGGTAACGGGCGACTGGTATCGAGTATCGGCAAGTGTCATATCTGTGTCATGGGCATGGAGAAAATTGTGGATACTATGGAGGAGGCGTTGTTGATGGTGCTTGCCCATCCGGTGAGCGCGTCGGGGCAATTGCCCACGACGTATGTAACGTGGATGGCGGGGCGTAACGCGCTGGGTGCAGATGGTGAGGAACGGGAATCGCACATCATTATTCTGGACAATGGTCGGCGCAGGATGCGCGAAGACCCGTTGAAGAGCGAGTCGCTCCATTGCATCCGTTGCGGGGCGTGCATGAATGTGTGTCCCACCTATGGCGTGGTGGGTGGTCATA
>CALAXS010000601.1 GCA_937895305.1 uncultured bacterium | reverse complement strand
CTGCAAAAAAACAACGAACCGGGATTGCCCTTGTATTGATCGCGCTCATCCTTGGGTTGGGAAGTTGGCAGGTACTGCATTCACCAGTTTATGAATCGCCAGAATGGCGGCATGTACGCCCTGTGGCACAGTATCTCGTTGCGCATCGAAAGGCGAATGAAGCGGTTCATGCGAGCCACCTGGCTTATCCGCCGCTGGATTTTTATATCAATCCAGAGGAGCGCACCGTGGTCAGCCATCGTTTCCCTGAATCCGAAGTTGTAGACCTTGCTTTCGGGAAAGCGTGTCTGGATAAAATGGCGATTACAGAACCCGCCTGGCTCGTCCTGGGGCACATGGACCCCACGCAACAGAAGAATGTCGTGGCTGCGATGCGCCTGGTCGCCAAGGTGGAAGACTCCTACAAAGTAGAGGGCGTCTGGTTACTCAAAGTTTCTCCTTGAGTAGTCTTGTACCCAATTCACCCTTACTGCTTAATGAGCCATACTTCTGCTAAACGTGAGTGCTGGCGCCAGTTGAGGTGGCCTTCGTCGGTGGGTCGATTCCATTTCAGTATAAGCTTACGGTCCTGAATGTATTCCGTAGGTACGGGGAAATCTACGTTCTCGCCCATAACCACTTTTCCGGTGTTCGACACAACGTGTTCACCATCCATGCGCAGCAGGAAATCGCCATAGCCACCACAGCGAACGATGTAGTTTGCATCTGGATCGAGCCCCTCATAGACCACTGCTTCAGGATAGTTCATGGTCACCTGCCAGGATAAACGCGCACGACTCTGGCCTTCGTCCCACCACCACAGGAGGGGTTCGGGGTTGGCCTCTTCACCTGGTTCGGTATAAACAAAGCGACTACGCTTCACATGAGGTGATTTTGCGGTATTGCCGATATCATCATAGAATCCGCCCGGGCCGGGATTCTCCCAATTAGCCAACACGTTAAGGCGTTTCACTTTTTCAGATTCACTACCCATAGCTTGAACTTTTTTGAACTCGTCTTCCAGCCACCAACGATTGTTCATGGGGTAATCTACGAAATCGAGAAAAGCGCCCCGCTCAGCACTGCTTGCAAAATAGATAGGAACACTGGTCTGTAGGCCAATGGAATCAAATAAGTTTTTGCACAATGCTTCGATACGCGTACGCAGGTCCAAACTTACGGGCTGGGTTTCCCATTGATTGAGCACATTCATTGCAGCGTCAATTGCTTTATCCGCCCCAATTTTTTCTGCAGTCAAGAGGACAGCATTGGCTTCTTTTTCCAGACGTACTTCGTTGATAAGACGGTGACGAATATAGGCATCGTAGTTGGCGCGAACCAGGCACATCTGCCAGCGCCAGTTGTCCTTGAGCTGGGGCATGTCTTTTTCGAGCTGTTGCCAGAGTATTAAAGTGCCTTCTACGCCCCCGTTCTCACGCAAGGAACCAGTCCAGTTATTTTCCAGGGCAAAGATGCCGTCAGTGGCAGTCACTTCAACTTCCGGTGCAAAATAGACACGACTGTAATCGCTCAGGATTTCGCGCAAGTCCGTAGTGGTATCCCAGCTCATGGCACTCCATACAGCTTTGTTCACATCATCGTGAACGCCATCGGAGTAGGAGATGAATCCGTCGCTATAGGGGGCGAACCAGTTGTGGATGTAGGCGTAATGGGAAGGACGTGGATTGATAGCTTCGCGACCGAGGGTGAGGGCCAGGGCCTGATCCCACCACGGGACACCGTACTGGCAAATCTTGTTGTGGGTAATGTCGGGGTAGAGGCGATATTTATATTTCGCGGGTAAAATCTTGCGCGTAAAAGGTACGGGGGGCGCGGAAGGTCCAGCAACGAGACCACCCAGCCAATCGGGGGATTCTGTCTTGAGATAATCGATGATGTAATCGATTTCTTTGCCATTGAAATGTTGCAGAGAAAGCCAT
>CALAXS010000600.1 GCA_937895305.1 uncultured bacterium | reverse complement strand
CTAAACATCAATAAAAGTCTCGATAAATCTGTCGTTATGATAGCAATTTGCCCTCATGTAGACATATATTTTACTCTTGTCAGGTGCGAATGTGGCATAAAGGAGATCCCAAGGCAATGCAATCGGTGTTTGTAGTTTCCGATTTACACATGTTCTGCCGCCGTTCCGACTGGGAAGAGCACGTAGCCCTTATCCATGAAGCAGCGGAAGAGGCGGACCTCTTTGTGTTTAACGGAGATACCGTCGACTTTAAGTGGTCCGTACTTCCCAGTCTGGAAGCGACCATCGATAGTGCCATTGACTTTCTTCGCGACTTCTGTACACGCCATCCCCAATGCAAGGTCCATGTAAACCTCGGCAACCATGATCATATACAAGACTTTATCGCGCGGCTGGAAACGCTGAATGAGGAAATAGAAAACTTCACCTGGCACCCCTATTTCCTGCGAGTGGGCAAGGCCCTCTTCCTTCATGGCGATGTAGCCAATTGGAAAATGAGCCACCAGCAGTTGGAGCAATACCGGGGGCGCTGGGAACGACGGCACCGTGTACAGAGTGATTTCAAGAACCGGGTCTATGACGCTGCCTTTCAGGCGGGTGCGCATATTGCCGTATCTCGCATGGCCTTTACCCCCAAACGCACCGTAAAACGTGTGGCGGCCTATATGGATGACATCGGCCATGGCATCGACAGCGGGGTGGAGCGCGTTTACTTTGGCCACACCCACGTCCCGGTCCATGGCTACGCCTACGGTGGTATGACCTTTCACAACGGCGGTGCGCCCATGCGCGGTATCCAGTTCAGATTGATCAAGGCGCATATTTAAGGGAGTGCAGGCAGGATGAACGAAGAGCATTACCGGAAACTGGAACGCATGTATCTGGGTGCTCCCTGCAATGCCTACTACAATCCTGAAGTTCATATTGGCGAGGGCTGTGCGGAAATACGTATCCCGGTGGAAGAAAAACTCTTCCATGCCGCTGGAGCGGTACACGGTGCTGCCTATTTCAAGGCCGCCGACGATGCTGCTTTTTTCGCAGCCAATTCCCTGGTCGAAGCGTGCTTTGTCCTCACCACCAACCTGAACCTTTATTTGGAACGCCCCATCAATACCGGGGTTATCATCGGCCGCGCCAAAGTCCTCTTTCAATCCCGAACCCTCATCACCGTGGAGTCGGTCCTGACCGATGGCGAGGACAACGAGATCGGTCGGGCCACAGGCAGTTTCTTTGCTACCAGCCGTATTCCCCTCACAGCGGAAATCGGCTATGTGTTACCAGAAGAGGTATAACCTCATGTTTCACGTCATTGCGAGATGAGCGCAAGCGAGACGTGGCAATCTCGCATGGTCCAGATGACTACTTAAAAGCAACCATAACTTACCCCACCAGTCATTCCCAGTTTTAAATACAGACCTGGTTTCAAATTATTCCGTAGTGATTATGCCCTTT
>CALAXS010000599.1 GCA_937895305.1 uncultured bacterium | reverse complement strand
ATTATGGCCGATCCCTATAATGGATTTGATTCCGTCGCCATCAATATCCACGATATCGACCGCACTGACGTCTTCAGGTAATGTAATCTTGTCAGGTGCTTCCTGTTGGAAATGCTTGTATAGCAAAAGGGTGTGCTTATCCAGAATAAGCAGATCGGCTTTTGAACCCTCAACAGTCATAACGACGCTAACAGCACTGTCTGCCGATGCTAATGGGTAGGTGGCCCACTCTTGTCCCCAAACCAGCGAAGCCTGTATCAGGAAGAAGAGGATGGTGAAGCAGCGTATCATGGTTGATTTCCCAGAGAGAAGTAGACGGTGGTCGGCAGCTTTTCACCCGGGAGTAAAAGGCCGATATTATCCCAATCAATACCTGCTGACACACAGATATCGCTTAATCCGTCTGCATTCACATCGCCGACAGTCCACCGCATATTCGGCTTTAACGGGATGCTTCCCACGAGTTCCCCTGAATTCAGATTAAACAGTTCCAGAAGATTCTCTTTCGCTTGCACCGCAACTTCATTCCAGCCATCCCCATCGAAGTCACCTAATAAAGATACACGGTAGCCCCGGATGTATTGGTTAAACAGTGGGCCGGATTGTATGGGAGGCTCACTTAAATCCATGGTGAACTTCAAGCTGTATGCGGGATTCGCATCAAAGGCCGTTTCGCCTTGCATATAAACCGAAAGGCTATGCCCTATTTTTTTCCGTGTGAGCATGGAGGTAATTGTTTCGCGCGGACCCTGATCAAAGATTTGGGGGCTTTCTACAATCCTGTCCTGTCGTCCATCGTGATTTACATCAACAAACCAGGTATGTCCTATAAACCCGGGGAATACCCGTGCCCGCACGGAGTGAAAGCTCTTACCTCCGTCTATACTCGTGGAATGGGTGCGAATGAATGCGGGAAGTGCGCTGGCTGAACTAAGCTCCTGTTGAATGCCAACAAGATCAAGGATGCCATCGTTGTTCAGGTGCCGTAAACTCATAGTGTTGGGGACGGCCTGTGTGGACCAGACTTCACCAGAGGGCTTTGCTGTACCAGTTTCGATATTGAGTGCATAGCGTGTGACGGTGTATTGCATCAACTGCTCAGGTAATTTCTGCCGTTGAATTAGAATAGCCTCGTCACCTTCCAATACCAGATTGGCCCGCATCTCGCGGACGGGATAAGCGAAATGACGATCTACATCAGGCCAAAGTTGAATAGCTGTTCGTGGACTGAGTGTGGTGGGCGGGATTATGGGCGCCATCAGCCCAAGTTCATATTGTCTATCCAGGAGGGTATAGGCCCACAGGGCCGATTCGGTTACTTCAATGAGTTCCGGTTGATTATCGGCGTTGATATCATGGAGAAAACGCCCCAGTTCAGGTTTGGGGAGTGTACCCATAGCAACGGAATTTTTCGGTACACGGCCTTGCCAGTCCAGGGTCTGATCCAGAACGGTTAACCAGGTGCCCTCAGTCCATTGGATACATCGTATCCCTTCGTTGTGTTTTATATAGATACGATCATCCCATACATCCAGCACAGCACCATCCGGTAAGTCGGGCAAGGGGATATGAAGTTCCACAGGGTATTGCTTATCCCTTTGGAGCATGATGCGCTCAGGCAAGAGAAGATCCATCTGTCCATCCCGATTCAGATCAGCATGACGGGAAAACCAACCGGTGCCCCCATATAACCCAGATATGTAAGCACCCTGAAAATGGGGGATTTCCTGCTCCTGGAACATCAGGCCGCCCAGGAGGGCACAGACGAGCAGGCTTTTCATCGGGAAAAATCCCGACGGGTAATACTGGTAATGGCAACGAATAAAGCCAGGATAAACGTTGTCCCTGAGCAGAGGAGGAGGTGCAGGATGTCCTTGCTTTCCTGGGTGGCAATACCGTCGCACCTATCGGCAAAGTGCTGCCAGGGCATTTCAAGGTACGTGGTGAAGATGTACGCATCTATACCGAGGGGTGTCTTGAGAAAATCCAGGGCAAGCCATAATCCTACTGTGGCCATGACCGACGAGATGGGGCTGCGGGTGAGTGTAGAAATGGCCAGGGCAAACGCAACGCCGGCAGCAATAGGAAAAAATGAGAGGAAGAATCCAAATGTATAGGCTGAGACCATTTCACCATGACTGGAAAGTAATTCGCCACCGTAAGTTACGCCGGATAAGTCTCCCAGTACCCAGACGATGGCCCAGCTCAAGATGCTTACCAGAGTCATCATGATAAGGGCATAGGTCAATCCCGCCATCAACTTGGCGACAACCCATTCCCAGCGATGGATGGGGCGGGTGAGTACCATGCGAATGGTGCCGCTGGCCATTTCAGTGCTGATTAATCCTGCAGTGAATGCCAGGACCAGAAAGAAGCCCAATACATTCATGGCCAATGGGGTAACGTATGCAATAAAACCGTAATCGCCCACGCTATCCCCTACGACAGGACGCAAGAAGGGTGAGCAGCCTATAGCAAGTGCCACCAGCAATAGCCAGAGGTAGCTACGTTTCAAGCGCAGTGATTTACTCCATTCCACCAGGTACGCCGTCCAGATTCGACCCATCATGACGCATCTCCCTCTGGCTGCTTATTCATCACTTTCAGGAAATAATCCTGCAAGGTGCGCCGACGTGGAATGATTCCCGCAATGGTGAAGCCGTTATTAACGAGGAAGCTGGTAAGTTGGTGGACATTGGCCGTTTTCAGACGCAAGCGCAGCCGTCCTGGCCGTACATCAATCTCTGCGACCCAGTCCAGGTCAGCCAGTTTTTTCGCAGCACGATCAGCACCCTCCAAAAGTACCTCCACCTGAGTCTGATCATAGGACAGCAGACTTTCCGTCTGTTCACAGGTAATCAACTTGCCCTCATTCATGATGGCCACACGATCACACAGGGTCTCTACTTCATGCATCTGGTGACTGGAAAACAGGATGGTGACTTTCGCTTCATCGGCCAGGCGTCTTAGAAAGCGAAGGAGCTCATGGTTGCCTTCCACATCCAGGCCGTTGGTGGGTTCATCCAGTAATAAAAGTTCCGGCTCGTTGACCATGGCCCGGGCCAACCCAAGTCGCTGGCGCATCCCCAGCGAGAGGGTGCTCGTACGATGATCAGCAAGGGGGAGAATTCCGGCCAGGTCCAGGGTGCGATGGAGGTTCACTTCCACGCCACTGAGCTGTGCATGGATTTTCAGGTTTCGTTCCACGGTGAGATGTTCGTAAAAGACGGGTCTCTCCAGGAGGACACCCATGCGTTTTAAAATGGAGAGCCGATTATGCTGAAAGTGTTCGCCGAAGAGGGTAATGCGCCCGGAATTCGGACGTACAAGACCTGCCATCATATAGAGGGTCGTGCTTTTACCTGCACCGTTAGGGCCCAATAGCCCCAGGACTTCGCCCCGGGCAACTTCGAGCGAGACATCCATCACAGCATGGTTAGCGCCGAAGCTCTTGCATAGTTTGGTCAGTTGTATTGTTGGTGGCATGGCATCATCCTAGCACGGTACCCTGTCAGGGATCTTCCCTGTACATGGATACTTGAAGTACCTTGGCTTGACGGAATTGATAAAACCCCTAAAAGACTGGTTTGATTGTAGTTGCAACGCAATTAAAAGGGCAAGTATCGCCTCAGTCCTGTGTGGCCGGGCGGATGTCCTTCAGCAGCAGTTGTATGGTGGTTTCACCCCGCCACTCATTGAACTGGGGGGTGTAGGCCAGATCCACGCTGCCTGATATGGGTTCCTGATAGAAACGTTCCGCCATGCCAAAGCCTATCCCCGACAGAACATGTTCCCCCTGTCGGAAACTCGCTTTGAGATGTTGGTCTTTCAAAACTTTTATACTACCCGGTACTATTTCTGCACCGAAGGTGGAAAAAACAGGGGCCGGATTACAATGCCCCACAGGCTCCATCCGTTCAAGGGCCTTCAGCAGGGTACTGTCAATTTCATTGAATGAGGCCAAAACGTCGATGTCTAACTGGCGACTCAACTCACCTTCGCCCAGTTGCCGTAATGCATCCCGTTCAAAGTCAGCACGAAAACCTTCCACGCGCTCTTCCTCAATGGTCATCCCGGCTGCAGCGCGATGCCCACCAAATTTAACCAGATGCTCCCGGCAATTGGAAAAAGAGGCCATCATGTCGAAGTCGCTTCCTGCTCGTGCAGAGCCCCGACCTACGCCATCTTCAGCAATAGCAATAATAACCACCGGACGACCATAGCGGATCTGTAAACGGGACGCGACGATGCCGATGACCCCTGGATGCCAGCCCCTACGTGCAACAACGATACCCCGTTGCTCTGGTCGAATGAAGGCATCCAGTTCTTCTACGATTTGTTCCATGATTTCACGTTCAATGGAACGTCGCTCTTCATTGGCTTCATCCAGGCTTCGGGCGATAGCAGCTGTTTCCTGGGGACAATCGTTCAGGAGCAGGCGCAGTGCCAGCGTACCATCATCAAGCCGGCCTGCCGCATTCAGACGGGGTCCGAGCTGGAAGCCGATGTTCTGGGAGGAGATGTTGTTCAGTTCCAGTCGGGATACTGCCGCCAGTTTCGACAGCCCCATCCGCTGGTGTTTGGCCATGTGTTGCAGACCCAGGGTAACAATGCATCGGTTTTCCCCCTGGAGCGGCACTACATCCGCCACGGTGCCCAGCGCAGCGATGTCCAGGTCATTGGGCGTCCCATTGAGGGCCATGGCCAGCTTGAAGGCAACCCCGGCACCACAGAGATCCGCCCCGGCATAGGACTCCTCTTCCCGTTTGGGGTTAAGAACAGCATAGGCCGGGGGCAGTTCTCCATCCAGGGTATGGTGATCCGTGATGATAAGGTCAATGCCCTGGGCCTGTGCTTCCTGTGCAGCATCGTGGGCGGCAATACCGTTATCCACGGTTATTATCAGGTCTACCCCCTCCGCCTTGGCTGTCCGTACCTGCTCCGGGTTCAGGCCATAGCCATCCTGAATACGATGCGGCATGCCATAGGAACACCGCGCTACGCCGTAGCGTCTCAGTCCATGAATGAGAATGGATGTGGCAGAGATACCATCCACATCGTAGTCGCCGAAAACCAGTATGGATTCATCATTATCCCGGGCCCGTGCGATACGTTCTACAGCGCGGTCCATATCGGTGAGCAAGAACGGATCGGAGAGGTGACTCAGGCGGGGGTAGAGGAATTTATCTCCCTCCTCCGGGGTGCAAATACCGCGTATATGAAGGAGGTGGCCTATAATGACGGGTACGTCCAGGGCTTCAGCAAGTTCCCGTGCAATAACACGATCCATAGGTGCAATCGTCCAGCGATTGGGGATGCTTTTTACGCTCATAATCTGGCCTTGGCCAAAGCCACCACTTCATCAACCACAGACTCAAAGCTTTTTCCGGTCGTGTCCAGATGAACAGAATCCTCTGCCGGGCGCAAGGGCGAATCCGCACGGGTCATGCTGGCCTCATCCCGTTGTGCAATTTCCTGCTGAAGGGCCTCCAGGTCCACCACCATTCCCTTGGCTTCCATTTCCAGCGCCCGTCGTTTAGCACGCTCCTCGATAGAAGCATCCATATATACCTTACAGGCGGCCTGCGGAAATACGACGGTGCCAATGTCACGGCCTTCCGCAACGGTGGGCTGGGCATCGCCAAAACGTCGCTGCAATTCCACCAGTTGGCGACGTACCGCCGGGATTTGGTCCAGTCGATAAATATTGCGTGTGACTTCGGGCGTTCGGATGGCTTCGGTCACATCAGTCCCATCCACCCGGACAACTTGTCCAGCGGGGGTCTCCCTGATTTCAAGATCCATGGCGCGAGTAGAGTCTACCAGTGCGTCGGTGTCTTTCCAATCCAGACCAGCATTCATGACTCGCCAGGTAGCGGCGCGATACATGGCGCCAGTGTCCAGGAAGGCAAAGCCCAGTTTTTTTGCCACGGCTCGGGCGGTGCTGCTTTTTCCTGCGCCAGCAGGACCATCAATAGATACAATGTGGGTGCTTTTACTCATGCCTCTATAATAGCTGAATCGGCATCCTCATCTGTAGCTGGCAATTCAGGTTCGCCCGCGGTGAGTTTTACAGCGCCTGTATGGGTGCGGGAATAGGTCAAAACGCCTTCTCCGCTTTCAATGGTGAATTCAACACCCTGCATACCTATTTTCGCATCCTCCATGAGATGCTGCCAGGCACATATCAACACACCCTCGCCAAATTGTCCTGTGACCTCCGGCGTAATTTTCTGGGTGTCATTCAGTACATGGGCAGGCAGGGATACATTGTATTCATTCCACAACTGCTCACGGATAATCCGGATTCGGGTTTGTCGTTCATCGATAGCCTTTCGATAGGTACTCATACGTGCGAAACGATTTTCAATATAACGCCGCATGAGTGCTACATAGCGGTCTGTGGCCTTTTTCCGAAATGCATTACTTCCTTGACGAGACATGCCCACCTTGATCACCTGTTCCATTACGTCATATCGGGCACACTCCGCTTTTGCATGTTCAAGTATTTCCCGTTTACCCATAGCATGTTCGAGCGCAGCATCTTTCACTTCAATGTTTTGAACCAGCACATCATGCTTGCGGGTAATCTTTGTATACAGGACCTGGAGTTGATCCATAATTTCCCGCAATCGACCACTGGTTATGGCTTTGCGGTTCAGGTGATGACTCAGGAAAGTGATGTCATCCCGAATTTCAAATAATTCCTGACCGATATTGCCCTCACGGGCAAGCGCATCCAGCTCCATGTTTAAATTGTCCAGGAGCGTTTTATTATTGTTGTTATCCGCCATGTATTCTCTGGTGGACGGGGCCATTTGATCTTCAGCGGAATCCACCAGAATATGGGCTGTGGAAATGATACGGTCCAGATAGGCGGCACGTTGCCGCATTTGCTGTACTTCGGCGATGCGTTTTGTTGAATCATCTTCCCCCAGGAGGAAGACCAGAACATTGCCCGCATACTCATCCGATTCACGTTCTGTCATCTGGAGTAATTCCAGCTGATTATTCAGGAGTCCGCGCAACTTATAGGCGTTCGACATAATCCGCATGGCTTCTGCGGTCAAGAGTTCACCATAATCCTGGCAGCTCAGCGAACTCCTGAGAATAATGGAGAGTCTGCGCGTTTCGGTACATTCAAAACGTTGGGCCACCAGCGGACCCGCCGCATGGATTTCTCCGCCGAATACAGTGCCCGTGATTGCCATAGAACGACTGAACCAATGCCCTCCCAGAACATCGCCTGTAACAGTAATTTTATCACCTGCAAACACGATGCGGGGGGATTCGCCACGGCTGAGCGAGATCTGTCCTTCCTTACTGATGACCAGAGCCTGATTCATAATATGGGCGCAGTGGATTTCGCCCTTGCGGGATACCGCTGTACCGGCGATGTTGCCCCGGATTTCGCAGTGATCGCTGGCGGCCAGTTTGCCATAGACCACGCCATTCACATAGGCATTTCCACCTTCGGTAATCACTGCGCAGTCATCGGGCAGGTCATCCAGGACTTTTACATGGCCTTCCGCAATCAGCACGGGGCCCCGGTGGGGCAGATCCAGCCCGGCAAAGGAACGCATATCACGGGGCGGGGCTTCTTTCAAAGTGCTACCACAGCAGAAGGTGTATTGATCATCAATAGTAGGTAATCCAGAATCGATGGTGAGCTCTGCGCGGGCATCCCGCAAAATGTGCAGGTACGGTTGAATACAATCCATGGGGCGCTTGAAGAGGTGTTCTTTTTTGCTGCGCAGGGCCAGCGCATAGGCAAAGTACAGCACATCGAGTTCATCCCGTTCAAGGAGGTCCAGGCTGGATTGAACAGCGGCATTAATGAGTCGGCGCAGGATGGGTTGTTGGCGGTACCCCTGTGTGTCGTCGGGTGGCGCAATAACACACTTCACCCAGCGGTCCAGTTGCTTGCGCATATCACCGTTGACCATGCGTTTCGGATCATTCTTATCAAAAGAATCAAACCAGGCTGCACAGAGCGCCATTTCTTCCAGACTGGATAAGGCCAGCTTTTCATCGGGCAGGGTAGAAATATAATGAATCAAAGCTTCCATACTATGTACTACATCCTTGCGGTTCTCTGGGGCTACGCACCATCTTCGAGCAATTTTATATTCCCGTCACTCATGCGCATGTAGGTGCAATCTTGTTCTGCGTTTACGCTCAAGGTTCTTAAAACACCCGTGCCCGATAGTTCGTTGTTATCCATCAGATGTGGCCAGGCGACGATTTTAACATCCGGATCAAAAGTACCTTCTGCACGTATACCAGTACCATCATCGCCCAGTTCCATCATGGGTAAAGTGATACGATGTTCTTTCCAGAGTTTGGCGCGAATCTCATCAATTTTAACTTGACACTCTTCCATATTTTTTTTATGGGTCAGTACCCGTGAACTGCGTGTTTCCATATAGCGGGTCATCAATTTTACAAAGCGATCATTGGCCTGCTGCCGGAAAGCAGGTGAAGCCTGTTTGCTGCCACTCAACTGTAACATTTTTTTCAGCGTGTCTTTGCAGGCCCCTGTTTCGCGTGCTTTTTCCAGTACACTGCTACGGGCGGATAAATCCTCAAGCAAAGCATTCATGGGCTCGAATTGCTTCTGCGCACGTTGTAGTGCCAGACTTACCTGATTCCTGGATTCGCCGGTCTGTTTAAACAGGCCAAGCATGTCTTCATCGCTGATATTGCGTGTGCCAGCCTTACGTGCCAACTCAAGGATATCCTCTTTCAGTGT
>CALAXS010000598.1 GCA_937895305.1 uncultured bacterium | reverse complement strand
CTACAGCAATTGCGGGGTCAGTGAAAGCCTTCGACACCTACTCTGTCTAGTCCGTCATCTGGATTCGCAGGGTCTTGGTCCAGCCGCCCATGATGTCGACTTCCGCCTCTGAAATGATGTCAGTGCCTTTTTGTATTACCAAGTGGTGGCGACCGCTATAGGCGGGAATAGCGGTGCTCTCCCCCACTTTTGTCTGGACTTCGGTGTTGGTCCACCACTGTGATAGTAAATCCTTGATACGGGAATAAGATTCTTTGGGGCTACCATCGCGATTGACCAGACCACCGGAGATAACTGCAGGCTTATTGTCCATAATGTCCCACCAGGTGATAGAGCCGACATGGGGGTTGGCGTAAGCGAGGGTAAAAATGCGCTCGGCATAGTCGGCCTGTAGCGCTTCGGTCCAGGGGCCTTTCCAGTAACCGCTGTTCCAGTTCGAAGCGTAGGTACTGGGCAGAGAAAATTCGGTGATATGAATAGGCTTTCCAAATTTTGCATAACGGTTTAGGGTGTCCACCATGTATGCGGGCGTATAGGCCGGGCCTTCCTGCTGCGCAAAGCTGGCGTTGAGGTGGTACCCCGGATAGAACTGAAGGCCAACAAGATCAATTAAATCCATTACGCCTTTGCTTTGGGCCTCATTCAGAAAATCGAGATAGGTCCTGGGGTAGTGCTGCACTAGAGAGCCGTCAATTTTATGGAGGAAATTTTTTGCACCATAGGATAGTTCGTGGGGACTGTTGATCAGATTAGGTTTACCCCGTTCAAATATATGCAAGGCACTTTCATTTAACAGGGAGTACATCGCATAAGGCGGCATGTCTACTTCGTTGGTGGCAGCCGGTTCGTTCATGGCTTCCCATATATCGACTGAACCCGCGAAGAGATCCAGTAAATCGGATTCGTGTGCCAGGTTTCGGGCAGCCAATTCACCGTGGGGCAAGCCGTAGGCGAAGTCGGGCATGATGCCGTAGCCTTGCATCCAGACCACCCCATGGGCCTTGATTTGGAAACCGAGTTTGTCCAGCGCACTGATGCCAAAGGTTCGGTCGATGGTGCCACGATTCAGCATGGGGTCCTGGGTCCAGTTCCAGCCGAGGAGAACCGTAGCCAGATCGAATCCTGCGTCATGGGCGTGTTGCCAGGCAGCGCCGTTATAGGGACTACCTTCATAGGCACCAAAGAGAAAATCGCGGGAGATCTGCTCAACGCTGATGGTGACATCGTCCGTGCTGTCGCCTTCAAGGATAACGTTCAGCGTACCCTGACGTATTTTGGGGATGTTGGTTTGCGCAGCCTGGAACATTTGTTCATCGCGTTGTTCCAGGGACTGGTCCAGAATCTCGTTGGCATTTTGCGTGGTTATCGTCGGCGGGTCGTCCTGGCTTTGTAATTGCTGCACTGCGGTTAAAGCGAGTTCGAGATTTACTTCGAGAATAAGCGCGTCACCTGCTTTATCCAGTTGATAGCCTTTGCCTGCATTGTCCATGGGGAGGAGTAATTTTCCGTAGCCTGTTTTCCAGAAGAGCAGATTAATCCGGGCGAGTTGGCCCGGCTCGATAAGCAATGCAGGCAGACTTTTTTCGCGGGGACCGCTTTCTGCACCTGTTAGCGTGCCATGGACAGGCCAGATGGCTGCGGGGATCATGATGTCGTCCAGGCCGGTGGCATAAACGAATTGACCACCCACTTTACCGAGGGCTTCGTAGTCTTCCCAGCGTAGCAGTTTACCGTTTTCGTCGTGGCCTTTAAGAATGAGATTCACGACCAGGGGAAGCTTGAGCGTGACGGTGTCTTCCTGTCCTTCAAGCTGGTAAATACGTGGCTGGTGTTTGAATACCTGCATGCCAGAGGCGTGCCTGGCGGATGGCGGTTGCACCACGAGGAAACCTTTTACCGCACTGTGGTCGAGGTCGAAGCTACCGTCCGGCTGGGTGGTCGTGTCGGCAACGAATGCAAAACTACTGTTGAGAAGGCTGACATAGCTATTAGGAATCGGGCTATCGGATGAAGTCTGAACGGTGCCCTGGAGTGCAGATGCGGATTGTGTACTGAGTGCGATCACTACAAGAAAAATAAAGCACCATATAGATGGAGGGGGCATCCGGCCTGTCATGGGCCTAAGCCGCAGCAGCTTCGTCTTGGACATCCTGATCGGTTGCTACGCCACTGTAGTCGATCATGGGGAGGGCCACAGCAGCAGCAGCAATCATCCACCAGATTTCCTGATGGAGGGCATGGAGGAAGACCATGCAGAGGACAAAGCCGACAAGACTGATGATCAGGGCAGATGCCAGTTTTTCTGCGGGTACATTTCCGGTTTGTCGGAATTGTTTTTCTGCCCGTAGCAGACGCTTTACCAGCACATAGAAGAATGCAAGAAAAAGTCCAAGTCCGACTATACCGGTGTCTGCACCGAGTTGCAGGTACATATTATGGGTACCGATAAAGATGGCCTGACCACCCTGTTGTTCCACCATGTATTTCATAACACCCGCAGTTTGATTGCGCTCGTAAATAAAATCGAGTCCAAAGCCCCCTTGGCCCAGGCCGACCACCGGGTTCTCGGCAAAATAGCGCACGGCAGCTTCCTGCAATGCAAGACGGCTGATAACGGAACGGCTCTGGGTATATTGGGACGGGTTCAGTACGCGCTCTTTATAGGCATTGGGGAGCATGGAGAATGCGATCACCAGAGCAGCAAGCCCTGAAAAAACGCGCAATGGATTTATCCGGGCCATGCGCCGTACGAGGATGAGCAACCCGACAACCAGACCAATAATGAGGCCGGTACGGGTAAATGTAAGGACAAGTGCAGCAACTTCAATGAAGAGAACAAAGGCAATGAATAGCTTGGTACGCCGTGTCTTTGCAACACTAAACCAATAGGCGTTAAGGGGCAGAATCAAAAGCATTATAAGAGCGAGCCAGTTGGAGTGGCCTGCACGACCGGAAACGCGGACCGCGGCATCACCTGTGAGGGATTCCTGGTCGATATAAGCCGAATCGGTACTGCCGACACTGGCCCAGGCACCTGCACCCGCGACCTGCATGTCAGGCATGAAATATTGGGTCACTGCGGATAGGGCCATGAAGAATCCACACACAAGCAGCACAATAATAAAGTTGCGCATCTGTCCGGGTGTACGTAATACGTTCACAGCCAGCAGGAAGAAAGCGAGACGGGTCACAAGGCGCATCCAGTGAGGGAATTGTGCATCGGGCTGTGCACCGAGCAGGGTACCCACGAGCGACCAGAGGATAAAGCCAACGAGGAGAGTGATGGGCCAGTTCCAGCGAATGGCCGTCTTGGTCAGTAATGTATTGGTAGCCCAGGCGGCGAGCGCGGCAAGACCTACGAGCTGGGCCAGGGTAATGGCGACAGGTGCATTTTCATTCACAACACCCAGCACCCCGGAGGAGCCTTGAAGAAGGAGCGCAGCAGCCGTGGCGTAGACCCCGAGAATGGGGTAGCGGATGAAGGCGATAAACACGAAGAGGCCGATAAGACCCAGAATAGCGAGCGCACCAAAGGCGACAATGCCCGCACTGAAAAGGGTAGCAATACACAATAGTACCCACAGGGGGATGACACCCTGCGAATTACTGCCGTAAGAGGCCGTCGCGCTCATCTTTATGGTCTCTCCTTCACTTCCAATACCCGGACTACATGGGCCGATTTCTCAGCGACCCGGTGCTCCCACGAATTTTCACGGGCCACCGTCATACGCGCCGCCTGCTTCTCCGCCGTTTCCGACGCCAGGGCCACTTCAATCTTCGTCACAAACTCGTCATGGGACCGCGCTATGGGTACTACCCCTTCAAAGGGCACTACCGACGGCATGGCCGAACTGACCACAGGTTTCCCGGAGGCCAGATACTCCTGCAACTTGAGCGGGTAAATATCGCGGGTCGCGTCATTTATCCTGTAAGGAATGATACATAAGTCCATCCCTTTGATATATTTCGGCAAATCCGCAATTGCCTTGTTGCCTGTCAAGTATACATTGGAGCAGGATTCAAGTCTAGTACAATCCATATCCGCCCTGGGCGGCCCCACCAGGACGATAGACCAGTCGGGACGGGCCTGGGAGAGGTGGCAGATGAGTTCCACATCGAAACGGTCGGGGTCGATAACGCCCACGGAGCCGATAATGGGCCTGGGTAAGTCGCCAAGTTCTTCGGGCACAGGGGTTTCGGGCAGGGCGGCCGTGGAAAAATGGGCATAATCCGCTGCGTGGGGCACCACGTGCATCTCGGGGTTGAAGGGTGCCCATTTCTTCGCCATGTTCTCCGTGCTGGGGAGGACAAGGTCGGCCGTCTTGCAGAGGTGTTCCTCCATCCCGGTGATGAGCGCACGGCCCGGCGCGTAGGGAATGTAATTTATCCACACATCACAGATGTCGTAGAGCGCGAGACTATGGGGGATATACTTCCCTGCGAAACCATGAAGCGGTGAGAAATTCCAGAGGATAGGGTCCTTGAAACCGAGGCGGTCAGCAGCCGTGCGGATATGGGCACCCATGCGACGACTGTTCCAGCGGAGTCCCGCCTTCGCGATGGGCAATGGGAGATTGTTCCCCACGGGAAAAAAGGTGTGAGGCATGTGAAGCACCCAGAAATTCTCCGCCTTCTCTTGCAACGCCTCGCCCTCCCACACACCCGCACCCTGGGGGTCGCGCCCCTTCATCCCATACAAAAACGACCGCGGCTGATCCACAAAGAGGACGCGATTCCCCGGCGCAAGACGCGACGCAATCTGCTGCGGCGTCGTCCAGCTCGCATGCCAGTCGGCATAGGAAAACACGATGATGTCACGGTTGGTTAAGGTCATAGAGGGAGTATATAGGAGATGGTAAAAATAATCACTTGTATTGAAGTGACGTTCACTCCGACTTTTAGCAAGCACCGCGACGTGGAGATTCCTGCCTCCGCAGGAATGACAAGAGGGGGTAGGCTCGATAAGGGAAAGCAGGTAAGACAAGGGGCTAAAAAATATTCTTCCCTATTGTCACCCCTGCGAAGGCAGGGGTCTCCCTATGCTCGCTCCTGACCTGAAGCAGACAAGATGTCCATAAACTTTCAGCTTTCACCCGTACAGCAAAGTGGGAAGTCCAGGAATAGTCAGTGTAGTATATGTGTCATGGAAAAAGAATACTGGGTGTACATCACTGCCAACAAGACACGGACCTCGTTGTATATCGGGGTTACAAATAACCTGGAACGACGCATGGATGAGCATCGTGAGGGAACCTTCGAGGGCCATACAAAGAAATACAACGTGAAGTATTTGGTGTACTATGAATCCTTCCCAGATATTGAGGACGCGATTACACGAGAGAAGCAGTTGAAAGCGTGGAAGCGGGCCTGGAAAAACAGGTTGGTCGAAACAATAAATCCGAAATGGAGAGACCTGAGCGCAGATTGGTTTGATGCGTCGTAGGACGGCATCCTGTCGTCGCTCCGGACTTTGAGCAAGCATCGCGACGTGGAGATTCCTGCCTCCGCAGGAATGACAAGAGGGGGCAGGCTCAACAAGGGAGAGCGGGTAAGACAAGGGCTAAAAAATATTCTTCTCTATTGTCACCCCTGCGAAGGCCGGGGTCTCCCTATGCTCGCTCCTGACATGAATTAACAAAGTCGTCTCCCCCCTACTCCTCGTCGTCTCTTGCGGCTTCGGCTTCGTAGACCTCGGCGAGGCCAGCGCGGCGGACGGTGCCGTGGGCGATGAAGTAGGTGATGATGGAGGTAAAGACGCGGATGCCGCCAGCGGTCAGGGCCATGCCCCATACGCCGTAGCGGGGCACGGTGTAGATGCCGATGATGAGGGTGAGCACCATGCGGGTGCCTTCGAGGCAGGCGACCATGCCGGAGTAGCCGAGGGAGTAGAGTGCGGTGACGGTGGGTGCGCATGCGATGGAGACGATGACACCGAGGATGAGGATGTTGTAGTAGACGTGGGTGCCGTAGTAGGTGGTGCCGAGGACGTAGTGAACGAAGTAACCGGAGAAGGGGATGGTGAGGGTGAGGAGGAGGCAGAGGATGAGGGAGGGGATTTTGAATTGGCCGATGAATGCGCAGAGTTCCCAGGCGTGTTTGAGGGCGGAGGCTTTGGGGAGGAGGACGGAGTAGGTGGTGAGGAGGACGAGTTCGCCTGCGAGGACGATGGAGAGGGCAGCGGAGTACCTGCCAACCGCATCTTTGCTCTCGCCGAAGAAATCCACGTTGAGGAGGATGATGTCCATGCGTTGGGTGAGGGTGGTGAAGAGGGTGGCGAGGAGGACCCATTTACCAAATTGGAGGATTTCACTGGCGACTTTGGGGCTGGTCCTGGCGGTGAAGAGTTTCCGGGGGAGGCGGGTCCAGGCGATGCAGCCCATGATGAAGGGTGCAGCGACGTAGCAGATGAGGAAGAGGAGAACGCGGGAGGTACCTGCACCGACGAGGAGGACGATGAAGAGGAGCCGGATAAGGGCGGAGAAGAATTCGTAGCCGACGTAGGTCTTGAATTTCTGGTGGGCCTGGAAGTAGGACTGGGCAAAACCCCACATGGAAACCACGGCCCCCCCTGTGAAGGCAAGGAGTACGTAGTAGTAGCGGACGTGGTAGGGGTCGTCGGGGTTGAAGGCGAAGAGGGTGCGGAGGATGGGCCGGGTGAGGGCGAGTGCAACGAGGACGGTGAGTCCGAGCATGATAATTTTGAGGCCGAGGACAGCCTTGAAGTAGGGCGGTGAGTCATCACGGTCGGGTGTGATGAGTTTGGCAGCGAAGCGCACGAGACTGGTATCGATGGCGGGTCCGGTGAGTCCTGCAACAATGGTCATGATGGAGAAGAGGAGGTAGAACTGGCTGAATAGGGCGTCACCCAGTTGGCGCGCAACGAGGACGTTTCCGATGAAGGCAGCGGCTGCGGCGAGGCTGCGTGCACCGAGCACGGAGACGATAGCATTGAGCCATGCCCAGTGCCTACGGCGCAGATTTGCTATGTCCAGTGCCTGATCCCCCGCAGGATATTTATCCTCAGTCATGGTGTGGCACCGTACAGGGATAATGAATGAAAAAGGTAAAGACATTTACTCCGACTGGTTGTCGGGATACCGTTAGGGGGATTCCCAATCAAGTTGGGAATGACAGGCAGGGCGGGGACGTTGTTCCCCCTGTCTGATCGTCTGGGCCAAGCCAGATTATCGCCTGCTTCGCTTCCTCGCAATGACGCGCTTGAAGTATTTGGTCCGAAATTTCTCATCACATCGCGCCGCGTCCCTTAAGCACGGCAGGGATGGTGAGGAGGAGGATGCGGAAGACGAGGGCGAGAGACCACTGGTCAATATAATAGAGGTCGAGGTCGACGGTGTCTGTGAAGGAGAGTTTGCTGCGACCACTTACCTGGGAGAGACCTGTCATACCGGGCTTGACGCTGAGTCGCCGACGTTGGCTCCAGCTGTATTTTTCGACTTCGCTGGGCAGTGGCGGTCGTGGGCCAACGAGGCTCATGTCGCCTTTGAGCACGTTGAAAATCTGGGGAAGTTCGTCGATGGAATATTTGCGAATGAAGCGACCGATTCGGGTTACACGGGGGTCGTGGGAAACTTTAAAGATGGGGCCTTCTTTTTCGTTGAGTTCTTCCAGGGATTCGCGTTGGGCCTCGGCATCCTGGACCATGGACCGGAATTTATACATCTTGAAGCGACGCTGGTTGATGCCGACCCGTTCCTGGTAAAAGAAGACCGGACCTCTGGATTCGAGTTTGATGAGGAGCGCGGTGATGAGAAAGAGGGGCAGGGCACAAATAAGGGCAAGGCCCCCAATGAAGAGGTCGGAGAAGCGTTGCAGGAGAAGCTGGGGCTGGTTCTCGGGTACGGTGGAGAGGGCAAGGATGGGGATGCCTTCGAACTTGTGGTAGCGGCTGGTGGCGAGTCGAAGGGGAAAGAGGTCTGCAATCATGCGAACCCCCACGCCCACACCTTCGCAGAGATAGGCCATGCTCTGGATGCGTTCGTATTGAGAACGCACGGGCAGGCAAATATAGATTTCGTCGAGAACCTGTTCACGAAGCACCTTTTCGAGGTCATCAAATTTGCCGAGGAATGGCAAGTTAAATTCTTTGAACAGGCTGCAGCGCTCTTCATCATCTTCCAGCAGACCCATGATTTTGTAACCGTAGTGGGGATGGTTGTAGATTGCATTGACGAGGTGGAGCGCGCGTTCATTTACTCCGATGAGTAGTATCTGGCGTTCGTCATGGCCGTGGGAGCGCCATTGCCACATAGCGAGCTGGCTGAGAATACGGTAGGAACCCAGAAAGAAGAGGGCGCACAATCCGAAGTGAGACAGGTAGGTGGGGTCAGAGCCGTGGTGGGTGTAGAAGGCAACGGCAAAGCCACAAAAGATGAGGGCCAGCGCCAGCGACTTCACGATGTCGAAGCTGAGCATGATGAGGTCGTCGCGGCGTCGACTGATATAGAGGTGGTTAGCGGTACCCACGATGGGCCATATCAATGCGAAAAAGATGAAATAGGCGAGATGGGCCAGTGTAACCGACCAAATACTTCCGGGGGTCAACCCGGCTGCGCGACCAGCGGTCCATTCATCCCAAATGGATGCGACAGCCAGTGCTACGAAGATGCTGCAGGCATCGAGGATGATTATCATGGCCACAACGGTGGCGGATTGATGTTTCGGGACGGCCATGCCTTATCCTTTACCCATGTCGCTTAGCACCTCAAGATCAAACCCGCCAACAGCT
>CALAXS010000597.1 GCA_937895305.1 uncultured bacterium | reverse complement strand
CCAAAACCTACCGTATGAGCAGCGACCTCACCGATGCGAAAGCAGAGGATCAGGATCCTGCCAATTTACTCCTCCATCGTATGAACCTGCGTCGACTGGAAGGGGAAGTCATTCGCGATTCCATCCTGAAGGTGGCTGGCACCCTGAACGAAGAACGCTTCGGCCCTTCGGTACCCAGTTATCTCTCGCCCTTTATGGGGGGCCAACGCAGACCCGGTATATCCGGTCCTATCGATGGCGATGGACGACGCAGCATCTATCAGGAAATTCGCCGAAACTATTTGTCGTCCATGTTGCTGTCCTTCGACATGCCCACACCGGACACCACCATCGGCAAACGCACCCAGTCCAACATCCCGCAACAGGCCCTCATTCTCATGAATGACCCCTTCGTGGTGGAACAGGCCAAGCTGTGGGGCGAAACTGTGGTCGCCCGGGAAACCATTCAAAACTTTGAACAACGGATTCAGTATTTATTTCGTCGTGCCCTGGGCCGTGATGCGGAAGCTGCTGAAGTGGAACGGATGCAACAATTCCTCGCAGCCCAGCGCGATGTTTATGAACTGGATGAAGATGCGGCCCGGGACGATGTACGGCTCTGGTCAGATATGTGCCATGTTATGTTTACCCTCAAAGGGTTTATCTACGTTAGCTGAGGATAGTTTCATCGGTTTACAATAAAGAAAATTAAATATAGGCAAGCCTGTAAAGGCCATTCGATATTTTTCATATCACAAAGTCTTCACCTCACCCGTCATTGCGAGGAGCGCAGCGACGCGGCAATCTGGCTTGGCCCAAATGATTGAACAGACATCGACATAGCTTCGACACCAACATCTCTCGGACTAAGCCAGATTGCCACGCCTCGTTTACACTCGTCTCGCAATGACGTGCTAATATGAGTTAAAAATGAATTAAATATTCTGCGTGGACAGTAATGACGTAGCATATATTTAATATGACCGTATAGGTCAAAGCGAATTCTGAACAGAGGATAGTTTCATCGTGAAAAAGCAACATCATTGCCACTCTTTCGGCAAAGTGCCCACAACCCGTCGGGGTTTCCTGCAGCAAGCCTCCATGGGCTTCGGGGCCATGGCGTTGACGGGACTCCTGGGCGACAAGGCCTATGGTGCCAACGTGGAGACCCAGATTCCCCACTTCGCGCCCAAGGCGAAAAACGTCATCTTCCTTTACATGGATGGTGGTGTGAGCCAGGTGGACAGTTTCGACCCGAAACCGGAACTGGACAAGATGAGTGGTCAACCTTTCAAGATGAAGATGGAGCCCACCCAATTCGACAACAATGGCGACAGCCTGGGTACCCAATGGAAATTCAATAACTACGGCGAGAGCGGTATCCCGGTGAGTGACCTCTTCCCCCATGTGGGCGGCTGTGTCGATGACCTCTGCGTAATCCGCTCCATGACCTCGAACTTTTCAGAGCATAACGCGGCGAATTATTTCTTGCACACGGGCCACGGACAAGTAGGCCGCCCGAGCATGGGCGCCTGGACCACCTATGGCCTGGGTTCCGCGAATCAAAACCTGCCGGGCTATGTGGTCCTGGACGGCGGACTCATCCCTTCCGGTGGTGCGGGTAACTTCGGCGCAGGATTCCTGCCTGCCGCGTACCAGGCTTCCTGTTTCCGTAACGACAATCCAGCACTGGCCAATATCGTTCCGCTGGATGAATCCTCCACCGCCCAGTTGAACAAACTGGCGCTTATGCGTGAACTGGACCAGGGCATGCTCGCGCGTCAGGGTGCCCACGACCAGTTGGAATCGTCCATATCGAATTATGAACTGGCCTATCGCATGCAGTCGGCGGTGCCGGAACTCACCAACATTGACGGTGAATCAGAGGTGACCAAAAAACTCTATGGCCTCGATTCCAAATTCGAGCACACCCAAAGCTATGGGCGACAGTGCCTGGTGGCGCGGCGCCTGGTTGAGCGTGGTGTACGCTTCGTAGAATTGACCTGTCCCAAAATTGATGGCGCGGACCGATGGGACGCCCATGGCGGACTGATTGATAATCACAGTAAAAATGCACTTGCAGTGGACCAACCCATTGCCGGGCTGCTGAAAGATCTCAAGGGTCGCGGACTCCTCGAAGATACCCTCGTGGTGTGGGCCGGGGAATTTGGGCGTACCCCCTTCGCGCAGGGCACCATCGGTCGGGACCACAATCCTTTTGGCTTCACCATCTGGATGGCGGGGGCGGGCATCAAGGGCGGTACCATCTATGGTACTACCGACGAAATGGGCTATAAGGCCGTGGAAAATGTGGTGGACATCCATGACCTCCACGCGACCATTCTCCATCTCCTCGGCTTTGACCATACCCGGCTCACCTATCGCTATAGCGGTCGCGACATGCGCCTCACCGATGTCCATGGTCACGTGATTCAAGACTGGTTAGCGTAGGGAAGTGAATAAAGAATAGAACACGGATGACACGGATTGAACGGATTAACACAGATAAGAATCGGATTTTTTAGAAGGGGCATCCCTCCCACTGTTCAATCGTCTGGTCCAAGCCAGATTGCCGCGTCGCTGCGCTCCTCGCAATGACGTGTAGGGTGGCGTCATTTGTTACCACTGTATAATCGTCTGGACCAAGAGATTATCGCCTGCTTCGCATCCTCGCAATGACGCGTTATAATTGAGTCAATGTAAACTTGGAGATTCCCGCTTTCGCAGTTAGGGAATGACAAGAAGAAAGACAAATACAATTTATGCCTGAACAATACGACATAACCCCAAAATCCTGCGCACTCCATTTCATCCCGCTGGAACTTCGCGTACCCCTAAAGTTTGGTCATGAAACCCTGACCTATGTCACCTGTGCGCGGGTACGCATGACAGTGGAAACCGCAGACGGGCGCAGCGCGGATGGCTGGGGCGAGACGCCCCTCAGTGTGCAATGGGTATGGCCCAGCACCCTGCCCTATGATGAACGCCATGAATGCCTGAATGAATTTACCCGACACATCGCCCGCGCCTGGTCTGATTTTGATGTATCCGGTCACGCACTGGAAGTGGGGCATAGTTTTATTGAAAACCGCATGTCTCAGGTGCTGGAGAAATTCAATGCCAACCGCGACGAAGAGGCCATGCCTCTGCTGGCGGCACTGGTCTGTACGTCTGCCTTTGACATTGCGCTACACGATGCCTATGGCATGCTCCACGATGTACCCACGTATAGCACCTATAACAAGACCTACATGAAACATGATCTGGAATTCTTCATGAGCACGGCCATGAACAGCCAGGCCGTTCTGGATGGTCTCTATCCTGAAGACTTCTTCGACCTGCCTCATAAAAGCACACTACCCGCGTGGCACCTCGTGGGCGGTAAGGACTGGATAGAGCCTGAAGAGGATGATGGTTCCGGTCCCAATGATGAATACCCGGTACTCCTTCGTGACTGGATCCGTACGGACGGCTTGAACTGTCTGAAGATTAAGCTGCGGGGTAACGATGCGACATGGGACTATGCGCGATTGCTACAAGTCGGGAATATCGCCATCGAAGAAAACGTCGACTGGCTCACCACGGATTTTAATTGCACCGTCACGGACCCGGCCTATGTAAACGACCTCCTGGACCGACTGGTCCTGGAGCACCCGCGTATCTATGGCATGATTCTCTATGTGGAACAGCCCTTCCCTTATGACCTGGACGAACACAATATCGACGTCCACAGCGTCTCGGCGCGAAAGCCCCTCTTCATGGACGAAAGTGCACACGATTGGCGTGTAGTGCGTCAGGGCCGCGAACTGGGCTGGACCGGGGTTGCGCTGAAAACCTGCAAGACCCAGACGGGCGCGTTGTTGTCGCTGTGTTGGGCCAAGGCCCACGGCATGACCCTCATGGTGCAAGACCTCACTAACCCCATGCTGGCACAGATACCCCACGTTCTCCTTGCGGCACACGCAGGCACGATCATGGGGGTGGAAACTAACAGCATGCAGTTTTATCCTGCTGCGAGTCTGCCAGAAGCAGCGGTCCATCCCGACATCTATAAACGGCGCAACGGACAACTTGATCTTGGTACACTCACCGGGCCTGGCTTCGGTTATCGTATCGACGAAATAGAACGGGATTTACCGGACCCGGAGTGATTGGAAACACCACCAAAAGAAGTGAGTAGTCAATGTCAGAGACAGCGCCGACCCGAAAAATAATCATCAAAGACGGACTGGACAACCAGGATTACCTCTGTATCACCCTCATCATGGGACTCATGGGCGCTTTCTTCTGGGCCATACGGGGTACGGGTGGCTTTGGGGGTACGGACGGTGGTGCTCTTGCCGGTCTTGGCTGGGCTATGCTCTGGGTAGGCTTCTCACAATACGGGGGCTATGCAAAACAGCGCCCCTATGGTCACGGTGCCATGGCCGCCGCCATCATTTGTGGTATCACCTTCGGTGGCATGACAGGTTATGGCGTATACACCGCCTGGGTGCGTGGTGAATTTTACCTGGACTACCCCCAGGGCATGCGGCCCGTAGGCGTCTGGACCGGATACCTGGCCCTCTTCCTCTGCGGCATTCATTGGGGTGGGGTTACGGGAGCCTTCATGGCCTGGTGCGCACCCGCCAAAGCAATAGGACCCCTGGGTTGGGTGCTGCGTATTCTCTCGGGTATTGCAGGTGCCTGGCTAACACTTATCTTTGTGCGTGCCAATCCCCAGCTATTCCTTCCCTTTTATTCCGAGGGCCTCTACGAAATAGAAGAAAACAAAACCTGTATTCGTGCACTGGGTTCTATACAGAATATCGCGCCCCACGTTGGGCTCTATCTCGGATTTCTCGCCTTTGAAATTGCACGACGTGACTGGCGCGCAGTAAAGGTCATGGCCATTATGGCGCTGGGCTTTGCCATCCCCTTCGCCATTGGCGGGGCCTGGCACAATGGGCATAGCATGAGTCTTCAAATCGATTGGTGGAAAAACTGGGAGATGACCATTGGTCTCGGGGGTGGGCTCAGCTTCGGCCTCGTCTTCTTCCTCTTTAACCAGCCCACCAACCCGGTAGTGCGGCCCACCACCAAAATTGAACGCATCCTCGGATTGGGATTTCTAATGTGTGCAACTACATGGATTGTAATTCGTAGCGCACATGAGGGCTTCATCAAGACCCATGAACTGACGCAACTCTACGATACCCGCGCGGGTGTGGCCGTCTTCTGTATTTTGGGTGCTTTGTTCATGTTTGTCCTGTGGACTGTCCTGAGTATGCGCGAGAACCAAAAACTTCTCCAACACCCGGAATATCCTGTACTCCCCCCAAAACTTGTCATTACTATTCTCGCCATCATTGTACTCGCAGGCTACATCACCTC
>CALAXS010000596.1 GCA_937895305.1 uncultured bacterium | reverse complement strand
AGGCAAGTGCCCTGATTCTCTACCGTGGGGGTTGGTGTCCCTATTGCAATATTCACCTGAAGAAGCTTAAAGAAATCGAAGCTGCCCTGAAGGATATGGGCTTTCAAATCATTGCCATCTCGCCAGACACCCCTGAAAAACTTGGGGAAACACGAACAGAACAGGAACTGACCTACGCGGTATACTCCGATTTTAACATGGATGTGGCGAAACAGCTCGGGGTAGCCTACAAAATGGCACCTGATAAAGCGGAACGCTATGCCCAGGGCGGGATTGAATTGGTGGAACAGTCGTTGCCTGTACCCTCCGTATTTCTTGTCGATGAGGACGGTATAATTCGCTTTGTTCATGTGGATGCGAATTATAAACAGCGCCTGAAGAATGACGAACTGCTAAAGGCAGCCAAAGCAATACGTGATTCCAAATAGACGCCAGTTTTGATTCCAGTGCGTTCTTCGTTACAATGCTTACATGAGTGGAGATGTACCCCAGAAAAAAGATTCCCTAAAGCTGCCCCCGGTCCGTATCCTGCCGGATGACGTGGCCAACAAGATAGCTGCGGGTGAAGTGGTGGAGCGACCGGCATCGGTCGTGAAGGAACTGCTGGAAAATGCCCTGGACGCAGGTGCAACCCGCGTCAGTGTGCGTGTGGTCGCAGCCGGGCGTCGACTCATCGAAGTCATCGACAATGGCCATGGTATGTCTGAACAAAATGCCTTGCTGGCCATTGAACGACACGCTACCAGCAAGATTCGCGCTGCCGAAGATCTCGACGATATCCGTACCATGGGCTTTCGTGGAGAGGCACTGGCCAGTATCGCATCGGTATCCCGATTTACCCTGGTGACACGCCGTGCCCATGACGAATCTGCCACACGTGTTTCAATTGACGGAGGTGTGCTGCGGGGTGTGGATCAGGTCGGTGCCCCGGTAGGGACACGCATTACGGTGAATCGCCTCTATTTCAATACCCCCGTTCGTGCAAAATTCCTCAAAGGTGTCACCACGGAACTGGGCCATTGTATTGATGCGGTACAACGACATGCCTTGTCTCGCGAGGGTGTGGGGTTTCAGTTCTTTCACAATGAAAAACAATTGCTGGATATTCCAGAACATGCGTCCCTGAAGGAGCGTGTCGCGTTGATCTGGGGGCTGAATTTCGCCAAAGACATGGTCGAGGTGTCAGGCGAGCAAGCAGGTTTCAAACTGCGTGGCGTGATCGGGCTTCCTGGATTGACCCGTTCCCAGCGTTCACACCAGTTCTTTTTTATGAATCAGCGCCCTGTGGTAAATCGCTCGCTGCAATATGGATTTGAAGATGGCTATCATAATCTGGTCACCATAGGACGTCACCCGGTAGGTATCATTCTCCTGGAGACCCATCCGCGTTTTGTGGATGTAAATATCCACCCCACCAAACGTGAAATACGATTCAGGGACGACCGGGCTGTACGCGATGCGGTGCGCGATATTGTGCGTCAGGGCCTGGCCGAAATACAAAGACCGGCACCCTCGCCCCCCGTACCGGAACAGACCTATACAGCACCTGCAACTACGACAAGCCCCATTGAGCATAACGAAAGTCGGGATGTGGAAGAGTCTGTAGGGGAAGCCGCGACACAGGCACCACAGACCGAAGTGCACTCCAATGCAGGGGTGCATGAACCGAGGGCGACAGCACCATCCCCTGGAAAGGCACCCAGTGCCCCGTCCTGGGCTCTGCCCAGTTCGTCGCAATCCATGCCCGGTAATGCAACACCGCCCATGCCTGCACCATCACAAACCGAATTTGACGGGGTGAGTAATCCAGAGGATCTGACACAGGTGGTGCCGGATGCCCTCTATGAACCAGTTAGGGATTTGGGTGAGGCCCCCTTGCAGCTTTTTGATACGTACCTTCTTGTGCCGGACGATGATCGCCTTCTCATTATCGATCAGCACGCCCTCCACGAACGCCTGAATTACGATTCAATTTTACGTGAACTGGAAGACAATTCCTATGAGTCCCAGCAATTGGCCGTCCCTATCGTTCTGGAAGTGGCCCCATCCCAGCAGCGTCTCGCAGAAACGAACCTGCATTTGTTCCAGGAACTGGGCATAGAGATAGAACCTTTCGGGGGTAACACTTTTCAGGTTACCGCTATTTGCCATCTTTATGACGATGCTTTGGTTCGCGACATGGTCTATCAGTTGCTCGACGAATTGGGTCAGGGCGACCTCTTTGACCGTGAGAAAGTCATGGCGGACATGCTACGTCTGGCGACGCGGGCCTGCAAGGCCTCGGTTCGCGCTGGTGACCCCCTGACGCCTATGGAGCGTCGCAGTCTGCTTGATGGCTTCAGCCAGTTACGTCCACCCTATACCTGTCCCCATGGGCGCCCCATCATCGTAGAATTGACGCAGCACCAGATGGAAAAGAGTTTCCGGAGAATTCAGTAGTGCATCCCATTATTTCGTTGGTTGGCCCGACTGCTTCCGGGAAAACATCCCTGGCCATTGCCCTGGCACTGCGTTATAACGCTGAAATCCTCTCCGCGGATTCCATGCAATTCTACCGCGGTATGGAAATAGGGACGGCAGCCCCCACACAGAGAGAACAAAACCTGGTTCCCCATCACTTTGTGAGTTGCCTGAATCCGGATGAATCCATGGCCGCAGGTCGATATCAGGCGTTGGGCCGTGATTGCCTGGCGACCCTTGAGGAACAGGGTAAACGTGCTGTTGTTGTGGGGGGCTCTGGTCTTTATATTAATGCCCTCATCGATGGTTTGTTTGAAGGGCCCGCACGGGACGAACAAATCCGTGTACGACTTCAGCATGAGGCCGAATCGCTAGGCAATGAAGCCCTCCTGGTGCGGCTACAATCCATCGACCCGGACTATGCAGCCCGGCTGGGCAGTGCGAACGATCTGGTGCGCATTGTTCGCGCGTTGGAAGTTTACGAGATCACAGGAACACCCTATTCTGAATTGCATCGCCTCCACCAAAAAGAGGGGGAGGGGCTGAAGGCACAGTTTTTTGCTCTGGACTGGGACCGGGATGTCCTTTACGAGCGAATCAATAGCCGTGTGGATGCCATGATTTCAGCGGGGTGGGTGGAAGAAGTCAGGGCGTTGATTAAAGTGGGTTACGGCGCACAGTTGGAACGCCTTAAGGCCTTGGGGTTCAGAGAGATAGCTGCCCATTTGCGCGATGAGCAAGGACTGGAGGAGGCCATAGAAGCCGCCAAGATGCATCACC
>CALAXS010000595.1 GCA_937895305.1 uncultured bacterium | reverse complement strand
GTAATACTACGCCTTTGCACCCGGCCCTGGTTAAGCATGGCGACGGGGAGACCCCCGCCTTCGCGGGGGTGACAAGGAGGGGCAGGGGTGACAGAAGGGCGCAGACTTACTCTATAAAATTTTCTACTTCCCCACCCCCCTATCCCCCCTCCGTGCTCTTTGTGCCCTCTGTGGTTAATCCTCTTCCGGGCCCTGCTTCCCCTTCGCCGGGATACACGACATGACATGCTCCGTCAACGCCGTAATCGTCAACGAAGGATTCACCCCCAGGTTCGCCGGGACGATACTCCCGTCGGCGATGTAGAGATTGTCATAGCCAAAGACTTTGCCCTGGGCATCGCAGACCCCCTCTTCAGGGCTACGCCCCATGGTCGCACCGCCCAGAATATGGGCCGTACTCGCCGAATTCCGTATGACCTCCAGCCCCAGACTGTGGGGTGTTCCATTCATCCGCTCCGCCAGTCGCGCTGTCATCGCATTCGCCACCGGGATATACGTGGGCACCTTTTTGTTGCCCTCCACTACGGTGTCCATCTTCAACCCGAAGAGTCCCCGCTTCAGTCGCAGCCCCATGTGATTATTTAGCGTCTGCATGACCAGCACGATGGCCGACCGCTTGGACCACCCAAAAGGAATCAGGGTCTGCAACACGTGGGTGGGTTTAATCAATGCATTCCCAATCAGGCGCAACAAACGCGGCCACGGCGCCCCGCCCCCGGTCAACGGTACATTCAACAACGCCATGGTATCCGCGTGTTCCCCATAGCGCACGATTTCGATGTGCGTATTTTCATCCGGGTGTACACCCGAAGTAATGGCGATGCCTTCGCCATAATGGGTCTTGTCCTTGCGTCGTGCGGTGGCCGACAAGATGGCCTCGCTGTTCGTGCGTACATAATTCCCCAGTTGATCCGACAACTTCGCCAGACTTCCCTTTTCCTTGCACCGCAGCAACAACTCCACCGTGCCCAGGGCACTGGCCGACACCACCACATTCCTTGCACGAATCGTCCGTACTTTCCGTTTAAAAACTGTTGTGCTCTGACGCACATGAACCCCATAGCCCCCCTCCGGTAGCGGTTCAATGTCCGTCACCATGGTCTCGGGAATCACCTCCGCCCCCTGTTTCTCCGCAAAGAACAGGTAATTTTTGTCCAGCGTATTCTTCGCGTTATGTTTGCACCCCACCATACATGCGCCACACTCGATACACCCGGTTCGCTCCGGGCCATCACCACCGAAGAAGGGATCGGGTACCGTCACCCCGGCCTCACCAAAATACACCCCCACCGTATGCTTCTTGAACGTATCGCCCTGGCCCATCTCATTGTCTACGATGTCCCGCAACAGCTCATCCGACGGATAAATGTTTTTCGCTTCCGTCGCGCCCAGCATGCGTTTTGCCTCCCCATAAAAAGGGGCCATTTTCGCCTCCCAATCCTCATCCGAGGGCCACCGCTCATCCTGAAATGCCTTCGCTGGTGGCACCAGCAACGTATTCGCATAGACCAGACTACCCCCACCGACTCCCGCACCATGAAAGACCATGACATGCTTGAAGTGGGACATCTGCAAAATTCCATGCAGCCCCAACTTCGGCATCCACAAATGCTTCTTTACCTGCCAAGTCGTTTCCGCGAAGTCTTCCGCACGGTACCGCTTGCCCCGCTCCAGCACCGCCACCGTATACCCCTTCTCCGTCAGACGCATGGCCGACACCGACCCGCCAAACCCGGATCCGATAATCACAAAATCATAATCATAATCCGCAACCATAATTCCGCACTCCCCAAAAGTCTTCACCGAATCACTACCTATCAGCATAGTACCCCCCCGGACAAAAACAAAACCAGTCTATGGACAAGCTCAATTCGGGCCAAGGATTAGAGTATTCAGTGCCTGCTCCGTTCATTGGCCATCTGGACCAAGCTAGATTGCCGCGTCGCTTCGCTCCTCGCAATGACGGGCGGAAAAAGCTATGCTGCGCACATCCCATCATCATGAAAAAAGCATATTTTTCCATTCCATTATGCCCTTAAAAACTTTAATAGTAGGCGGGGACCCCACCTAACCCGTCATTGCGAGGCGCGAACTAAATCCCTCGTTCCCAAGCTCTGCTTGGGAATGCATACACCGGGGCTCCCGCCCCGGAAAACAAGCACTTCGTATGGAAATGCTACTGCATCAGTCCCAACTTATGTAAAGCATGTTGACGCGGTGATTCCCGCCGCCGCGGGAATGACAGGATAGGATAAAATATCTCTCGTTCCCATGCTCTGCGTGGGAATGCATAAAATTTCGCAGGACCATGCATAAACCAGGATGCTATACTGCATCCATGAAATATATCCAAACCATTATCCTGCTCCTCCTTGCACCCCTCGTCACAGCAGCACCAAACTCCTTCCTCAATAACGGCGTTACCGCCCACCGGGGCGACTCTGGCAGCTACCCCCAAAACACACTACCCGCCTTTGAAAGTGCCCTCGCGCTGGGTGTCGACTGGATCGAGATAGACATCTTCATGACCCTGGACAATCAAATCGTCGTCTGCCACGATACAACGACTGAGAAAGTGGGGGAGAGGGCCCTCCGTATCAGCGAAACCGACTATGCCGAACTCAAAGCCATCGACGTGGCCCACGCCTTCCGCACACGAAACAAGTTAACGATAGAAGAATGTCCCCCGGCCCGTATCCCCCTTCTTTCCGAAGTCCTCACCCTTATGAAAACGCAAGACAAGACGCGGGTGTCCATACAGCCGAAACAAGCCATCGTCGATGAGGCCATAGACCTCATCAACGCTATGGATGCCCAGGCCTGGGTGGGCTTCAACGACGGCGACCTCGCCAAGATGGCCCGTGTTAAAGAACTTGCCCCTACCATCCCCGTCTTCTGGGACCGTGGACCCACTCTAAGTATCAACAACGACATTGCTATCGCCAAGGAACATGGCTTCGAGGCCCTCATCCACCAATTCACCACCATCACCCAAGAATCCGTTCAGACCCTGCACGATGCAGGACTCGAATCCGGCGCATGGACCGTCAATGACCCCGCAGAATTAACCCGCCTCCTCGACCTGGGTGTCTATCGTATTTATACCGACTACCCCGATATACTCTTGGAACTTAAAAAAGCACGCAAGGAATAATTCATGCCCCCACATCCCATTTCACGCCGCACCTTCCTCGCAGCAACCACACTCGCCGGACTCAGCCTCCCCGCACATGGACGTAGTAAAAAATAAAAAGTTTAACGTCGGCGAAGCCCATGTAGACATCACCCCGCCCACGGGCATCGAACTCGCCGGATTCCACAAGCCCGCAGGACAGGAACGGCGCATCGAAGGTATCCGCCATACCCCTGCGGTCCGCGCCCTCACCCTGGCGCTGGGCAACACCCAGGCCGTACTCGTTTCTGTAGACATCCTCGGCCTGCCCCTTGCCATGACCCGACGCATCGACCAGACCATCGAATCCCGATACGGCATCCCCGCTACCAACGTGCGCCTTTGTGCTACCCACACCCACTCCATGCCCTCCTTCACCTACCTCCGTCAATGGGGTGCCGTCCCCCACGACTACATGAGTCTGGTGGAAGCCACAATCCTCATCGCCATCGACCGCGCCCTCAAAGACGCCGCACCCGCAAAACTTTCCATCGGCAGTAGCCGTGCCGTGGGTGCTTCCTTCAACCGTACCGTCAAAGCTTCCAAAACCGACGCGGATTTCAACAACGATTCCACCCACGACGAACGCTGGCTCGACACCCTCCTCCAGGTCCTTCACTTCGAGCGCGGTAAAAAGAAAAGCCCCATCCTCTGGTACCACTTCGCCTCCCACCCTGTCTGCTACAACGACACGCAAGCCGGACCTGACTGGCCGGGCCTCGTGGATGCACACGTCCAAGAACGTTTCGGTATCACCCCGTCCTTTTTGCAAGGCCACGCAGGGGATGTAAATCCTGGCGATGGCGAGCATTGGATTGGAAAGCCCGAGCAAAGTGCCAACGCAACCTTCGACGCTATCGTCCGCGCTATGAACAATCGTCGGGAAGTTAACGTGGACAGTCTAATTTCAAACAGCGAATACTTCGGTCTTCCTCTCGACCTGGACCTGTACAAAAACTGGCAAGACCAATACGCCAAAGACCCCGCTGCCTGCGCCAGAGGTACCTGGGTCGATGCGCCCTTTGCACAAGACTGGTACGACGGAAATCATACCCGCACCATCACCGACCCCCATCAATACATCCAGCTCAGCACATTACAACTCGGCCCTATCCAGATGGCCTTCCACCCCGCCGAACTTTTCAGCTACTACGGACTCCACATCCGCCACAACGCACCCACCGCCCACACCCTCGTCGTGGGCTACACCGACGGCCTCATCGGTTACCTTACTGACCCCGCCTCTTTCGAGAAAGAAGAATACGCCGCCGTTGTGGTCCCCAAAATTCTCGACATCCCCCCCTACACCCGAAACGCAGCAAGCGAAATGGCCCAGCACCTCAACACTATGCTCCTGAAAAATTTCCGCTAAGCCCCTGAATATTCACAACTTCGACAATCCTTACCTGTTTTATCGTATTTGTAAGGTATTTATTTTCTACACTTTATACATATTCTATGGTAGAATTATTCCCGGTGGTACGTCGTACAGACGTATATTGGGAAGAGAACCATGGGAATTCAACACATATTTAAATACACGACCTTTCTATTTGCAGGTCTTTTCATTTTGTCAGGATGTCCTACCGATCCGCCCGGCGAAGGCAAAGGCGAATACGTAGTCCTCGGCTACAACGACCTCGGCATGCATTGCATGAACCAGGATTTCGGCGATATGATGATCCTGCCGCCCTTCAACACCCTCCACGCCCAGGTCATTCGTCGTAACGGTCACGAACCTGACATCATTGCCTCCGGCATCACCGTCGAATACACCATCCCCGGCAACACAACTTCTGTCGACAAGACCGACTTCTGGGACTATGACGTTGCGCTCTTTGGCGTTGACCTCCCCGACAACGTAGGCCTCACTGGCAACGGCCTCTCCGGCACCATGACCTACACAGGCAACGGCGACTGGAACGTTACCGGGATTCCCGTCACGCCCATCATGGACGACCAGACCCTCAACCCTTATCCTCTCGCAGAAATCACCGTGAAGAAAGATGGCGTTCAAGTGGCCCAGACCCACGCCGTGGTTCCCGTCTCCTGGGAGATCTCCTGCAACCTCTGTCACACCTCACCGGATAAATCCGTCAACGACGACATCCTTTCCAAGCATGACGAAATGCACGACACCGACCTCATGAATTCCAAACCCGTCGCCTGCATGAACTGTCACGGACAAGAACCCCTCGGCACCCATGGCGACCCATCGCTATCCCACGCCATGCACGGCTCCCACGCCACCCGCATGGGCCCTGTCGCCGCACTCCAGGAAACCTGTTACGCATGCCACCCCGGCCAGGTCACCCAATGCCAACGCGACATCCACTATAGCGAAGGCATCGGCTGCACCGATTGTCACGGCGACATGGCCGCTGTGGCCAACCCTGCACGTCGCCCCTGGCTCGATGAACCCCGCTGCGACGATTGCCACGATCGCGAAGAATTTGAGTTTGAACCCCAAGGTGTCCTCTATCGCAACGCCAAAGGTCATCAGGGCATTCACTGCGCCGCATGCCACGGCAGCCCCCACGCCATTACCCCCACCGTCACCGCTGCCGATAACGTCCAGGCCGTCGAATGGCAAGGTCACGTAGGTGTCATTGATACCTGCACCGTCTGCCACGAATCCGTTCCCGGCGGCTTCGAGCACCATTCCGACGACGGGGAAATCGAAGACGAAGATGATGAGGACGACGACAAAAAGTCACTTCTCGAACGTATCCTCACCGCATCCGTTAACTAAAATATATGCGGGCAATACAAACACATGTGTTGCCCGCTTTTGTTTCCCCATTACCATGCTTTTTGCCAGTGTGGCTCCGCACCTTGGGAATGCATACACAGGGGATCTCGCCCCGGAAAGCGGAAAAAACACCCGGCGAGAGATGTACAACAATTTTAAACTCTTGTCATTCCCAACTTGATTGGGAATCCCCCCGTGGTAATACCTAGCCAGATCTTTGTGCGATAACTGAGCATTAAAGCAAGCCCCGTCCTTCCCCTCCCCTTATTGCCTGCCGTGCTATGGCTTCTGTGGCCTTCGGTGCTTAAAATTATTCTTCCATCCCCCCGCCCGTCATGGCCTATAATGCAGCCATGAAAAATCCACACCCAAGAAAACACATCCTCCTGAGTCTCATTGCAATACTCATCTGCCTGAATGCCCTGTCTGCAATCGCTGCCCCCACCAACGTCCTCTTTATTCTCGTGGACGACATGGGCTGGACCGGACCCGCTTGCTACGGTTCCGATCTCCACGAAACCCCCAACATCGACGGCCTCGCAGCCCAGGGCATGCGCTTCACCAACGCCTACGCCGCCAGTCCCATCTGTAGTCCCACCCGCGCCTCTATCCTGTCCGGCAAGCACCCCGCCCGCCTCAACATGACCACCTGGCACGAAGCCGCGGTAGAACGTCAATCGCACAAAGGAGACAAGCCCCTCGCACCACCATTAACGGAGCCGCACCTGGGATTGCAATACCTCACCCTGGCCGAACTGTTTAAAGGCGCAGGCTACACCACCGCCCACATCGGTAAATGGCACCTCGGCGACAGCGAACACTACCCCGAGGCCCAGGGCTTCGATATCAACATCGGCGGTACCCACTGGGGCGCACCCCGCTCCTTCTTTTATCCCTACGCTGCATGGCGCGACAAAGGCAACGGCGAGATGGAATACCGCTACGTCCCCGGACTCGGTTTCGGAAAAGAAGGCGACTACCTCACCGACCGTCTCACCGACGAAGCACTCAACGTACTCGACCAGGTTCACGACCAGCCCTTCTTCCTCCACATGGCCTACCACAATCCCCATACCCCTATCGAAGGCAAACCCGAACTGGTGGAATACTACAAACAAAAAATCAAAGAAGGCATGACCCACAACAACGCCACCTACGCCGCTATGATTCATAGCCTCGACGAAAACATAGGCCGCCTCCTCGCCAAACTGGAAGAGCACCACATCGCAGACAACACCCTCGTTGTTTTTTTCTCCGATAACGGCGGCTTCGACCAGGTGCGTGAAGGCGAAGTCGTCACCACCCAAGTCCCCCTGCGCTCCGGCAAAGGTTCCCTCTACGAAGGCGGTATCCGCGTACCCCTCATCATCAAATGGCCCGGCATCACCACCGCCAATACCACCAGTGACACCCCGGTCATCTCTACCGATTTTTACCCCACTTTCATGGAACTACTCCAGACCAAATCAACTCAAAAAATCGATGCTCTCGACGGTATAAATCTAAAGCCCCTGCTCGAAAATAGTGACATCACCCTCGACCGTGAAGACCTCTTCTTCCATTACCCCCACTACTACTTCAACACCACCCCCGTCACCGCCATTCGTTCCGGCGACTGGAAACTCATCGAATACACCCAGGACAACAAAGTCGAACTCTACAACCTCAAAGACGACCTCGCCGAATCCAATAACCTCGCCCAGACCCAAGGCGACCGCGTAAAGGCCCTACAGCAAAAACTCCACGCCTGGCATAAAGGCGTCAATGCACAATTCGCTGTGCCTAACGACGAATACAAACCCTAAAGCACTTTAACGTTGAGCTGCGTTCTCCTCATCCATAAAGCCATTGCGAGCAAGAGATTGCCGCGTCGGCGGAGCCTCCTCGCAATGACGTGGAGGGTAGTTGTCATCGCCTAAATCCCGCGCGTCATTGCGAACCGAGTGGAGCGAGGTGCGGCAATCTCTTGGTCCCATAGTCGTGATGTGCTACAACAACAGATGGCGCATGTCTACCTTAATACGCCCTACAGCCCCGCCTTCAACAACTTCTCCAGCTTCGCTTTCTTCGCCGGATACCACCGCTTCATATACGGATGATCCGAATTCTGTTTCAGGAAATCCTGGTGATACGCCTCCGCGGGAAAAAATTCCGACAACGGTTCCAGCGTCGTTACGATGGGATCAGTAAAGGCTTTTGCAGCGTTCAACTGCTGGATATAGGCATCGGTCAAGGCCTTCTCTGCATCGTCTTTATAAAACACTGCTGACCGATATTGGGTACCCCGATCCGGATACTGCATGTCCTTCGTCGTCGGATCATGGGTCGAGAAAAAGACCCGTAACAAATCACCTACAGAACGTTTCGCCGGGTCATACGTGATTTCAATAGCTTCCGCATGGCCCGTCGTACCTGTACACACCGCCTTATAATCCGCACGTTCCGGATCACCACCAATATACCCCGACACCACCGACTTCACTCCATCCACTGACTCAAAGATACCCTCCGTACACCAGAAGCAGCCCCCCGCCAGCACCAGCTTCGCCTCGCCCGCTTTTTCAGTCAACGCAACATCTTGCACTGCTTTCGGCAACACTGCTATGTCTTCCTTCGCGACCTCCACTTCCCCCAATGGAGCCCCATAAGCATCTGCCGTTAATGCATTGACTGCATCATTCCTGGTAAATCGAAGCGATTCCGAATTCAGGCAATAGCGCAGACCTGTTGGTTGCGGTCCATCTTCGAATACATGGCCCAGATGGCCATCACAGCGCGCGCATAATACTTCCACGCGCACCATTCCCGCCGTTTCATCCCGCAGTTCCGCCACATTCTCCTTGGCTATAGGCGTAAAAAAGCTGGGCCACCCCGTACCCGACTTGAATTTCGAATCCGACGCAAACAGGGGAAGATTACACCCGGCGCAGATGTATACCCCGGCTTGTTTGTTCTCCAATAGCGCTCCTGTAAAAGCCCGTTCTGTTCCCTTTTGACGTAAGACATAAAACTGATTGTCCGTCAGCTTCCTGTCCCAACCCTCCACTCCATAATCCACCTTAGGCACCGATACAGCCTCAGCCAGGGCACCCGATTCATCAAAAAAACGCAGCGGTATTTTATCGCCCAATGTGGGCTCCAGGCCTGACGCTTCAACAATATCGGTATAGGGCTGCTCACGCTCAACACCATATTCATAAAAAGCCGCTACGGCAATCAGAACTAGACCTGCAATCAATATCTTTTTCATTATCCGGTAATCCCTGTGTAAACGCCTGTCATCATAAAACAACTATCCAATACTCTATCCTACATTCACTCCGGGAGCAGGTCAATGTCACCCAGTCCCAAACGCCACCAGCAATACTATTAAACACAGGGTAAGGATGCAATATGCATTATCCTTAACAATATCAATCTTCATGGCGCGTTCCCCACAGTGCTGGTTAGCAGGATACAAATTCGGGTCACACTGGATCATACTGTTCGGGTGAATTAAAGTAAACCATAGATTCTGGTGTTTTCCGGCCCCTACAGCATTAGCAAGGAATGTCACCTTACTCGTCTTGGCATGCACAATTCTGCCACGCCGAGGTGACGTAGCAATCTTTTGGTCCTAATGGAAAACACTTGGAATACATAAGCTTGGTAGCTACTTCTCATTTCGGAGTTCCCCCTGTACCTCTTTCAGTAACGTCAGCATCAACTGACGATTCGCGAAATGCTCCCCCTCCTCATAGGCCCGCACCAGATTCGTCAGGACTCGCGCCATAAATGCCTCCGCCGTCAACTCCTGTGCCAGTACATGCCGAGCGGCCTCCAGCGACGGACCCTGCATCGCCAGAAAGCCCTCCTCCGTTACGCACATCCCCCCATTAAAACCATCCACCAACATGGGTTCCCCATCCACGATGACCCGCGCCATAAAATGCCCCGGCCAATTACAGCCCTGAATCGATATACCCAGGCGATGCCCCACCAGTATATATAACGCTGCCAGCGTTATGGGAATACCCCGCTTCGCTTCCAGCACATACAACATATTACTGTTTTTCGGATCGTAATAGGTCTCCTTCGCACCAGCATAGCCCTTCACCTCAAAAAGGAATTCCGCCAACGCCCGACCGTCCAAAGGGGCCTCAGTCCGCAGGAACTCCCCCGCCAGCTTATCCAGCAAACGGCCCAGGGATACCTCATAGCCCGTACCATTCATATATCGCGCCAACAAGCCCAACGCAGTCTCAATCTTCTCCGCAAACCCTTCCATGGCATACCAGTCCGGCCACATCCGCAACAACCAGTCACGATGATAATCCGCCACCAGATTCTGTATATCCTGCCGCTGTAATACGTCCGGTGGTTCCGGTAGCACATCCATCAAAGGTTCCAGCTTCGATCCAAAGGCAACAAATTCTTCCGCCAATGCCGCACGCACCGTGTCCGACGGATCATCCAGTAACTTAATCAGATGGGGAATGTCATTGGGATCAGCCATGCTATTCATCCTCCTGCTAAAGTAGACGTATTTCGACGCTAAGTATTCAGAAACCAGTGCTACTGGTTCATTCTCGCCATAGTACAATCTATTTCAATATCCGTGACGGGAAATACAGCGCTCAATGCCGCTCAGGTAGCCCGCTCCGAAGAGGCGTACATGGACCAACAATGGGTAAAGGTTATAGATTTCCTTCCGGATTTCGAAAAATCCGGACGAAATCGGCGAAATTTCGTGATAACGTTCAAAGAATGGCGTGCCGAAGGTGCCAAACAACGTGGTGAACGCCAACTCAATTTCCGGGTGCCCATAATATATTGCCGGGTCGATAAATCCTGTGATCCGGTTTCCGGCTGCCAGTACATTGGTGGTCCACACATCCCCATGCAAGAGCGCTGGACGGACAGGTGCCTTGATAAATTTATCCAAATCTGCTGCAAAACGATGCAATCGCTGGTGCAACCCGGCAGGCATCACCCCTTCCTCCCGCGCCAGATCCGTCATGTGCAGTATACGGTGATCCCGAAAAAAGGTGAGCCAATCGCTTTCTTGTGAATTGGGCTGGTGGAGGGCGCCGATGCGTGTGTCCCAATCCAGGCCAAAGGTTGTAGCACTGTTGCTGTGGAGGGCCGCCAGCAACTCGGCGGCGTGTTTTTGTGCCGGGTCAGAAAAATGGCTGTCCCCCCGAAGGTGTTCCATTAACAGGAGTTGCGGCGTGTTGAGGAGCACGGTGGGTACCGGAAGGGCACTGTGCTCCCGCAGATAAGTGAGCATATCCCCCTCTATAGTAAGCGTCGGCTGGGCACTGCTGTCCACCTTGGCAACCACAGAGGATCCGGAATCCAGGTCAACACGATACACTTCACCAATACATCCACCCTGCAAGGGTTGGCACTGTAGAATTTTATGGCCAAGATGCTCAGCGATATGCTCACGGGTCTGTGCATTCATGGCCCAAGATTACACCAGCACCCGCAAAGGAATAAAGTAAGCACCGGGTTGCTTTACTACGGTGTACCCTACTTGTTACAATCCCTGAACGTATGATCACATACGACCATAAATCCAATCCATTGCAGGGAGAAATTTGGTATGCATACCTCGTTGATTATCGAATCAAACGGTTCGGGTAAA
>CALAXS010000594.1 GCA_937895305.1 uncultured bacterium | reverse complement strand
CCAGCACCAGCACCAGCACCAGCACCAGCACCAGCACCAGCACCAGCACCAGCATCAGCATCAGCATCAGCCATGACCGGGGAGTCTACCGACGGCGATTCAGATACCAAAGAGTCAATCCCGGACGACCAGAACGATACTGATGAGGAGACGCAGGAAGACCCGCTCGAAACAGAAGACCCCCAAATTTCTGAGGAACCCTCTGTAGAAGAAAATGCAACGGCACCAGCGAGTGAAACACCTGCATCCGATACGGAAAAGCCCCCGGCGGTAGAAACGGATTCCGATGGCGACACGCAGGAAGCCCCCATCGTGGAAAAGCAAGCTGAACAAGAGAGCACACCGACAGAGACGCCAACACCCATAGACACACCGACCATGCAAACCACCACCCCGGCAGCACCCGTCCCTGCACCCGACGCGAAACGCCTGACCTACACCGTGGGGACCACCGACACACTGGACTCCATTGCCATAGCCCACGACCTGGAGAAAGAAGCCATACGGTTCTGGAACCGCATGCCAGACGACACCCTCAGTCCAGGACGGGTTATCATTCTCTATGTAGCACCCGACTGGGAGTCCGTGGAGGAAACGCAGCTTCCCGAAGCAGTAGCCAAAGTCGAACCCGCCCCGGAACTTGCACCAGCACCACTCTCAACCCCGTCACCCACCATGACACCCCCTACCGTTGCCGGCAGCCAGGAAGAATACGACCGCTATTCCGTTTCCCAGGGCGACACCCTGCGCAGCATAGCGGAGCAATTTAAGACCACCTCCAGCGAGTTGGTACGTATTAACGCACTGAAACGCCCCGATCACATCTGGGTGGGCCAACGCCTCAAAGTACCCGTTCAGAATCCATGATGCAGGAGCAATAGCCCCATGAAAGCCGTTATTTTCGCCGCAGGAAAATCCACACGAACCCACCCCCTCACCCTCACCCGGCCCAAACCCCTCCTGCCCATCGCAAACAAACCCATCCTCGAACATCAGATCGAGGCACTCAAAGGCATCGTCGACGGCATCGTCCTCATCGTTGGCTATAAACAGGAAATGCTACGCGACCACTTCGGTGATTCCTTCAACGAAATGCCTATCCAATACGTAGAGCAGAAAGAACAGCGCGGTACCGGCCACGCCCTCCTCCAATGCGCAGGCATCGTCAACGAGCCTTTCATCGCACACAACGGCGACGACCTCTACGCCCGCGAAGACCTCGAACGCCTCGCACAACACGACCAGGCCGCCCTCGCAAAAACCGTCGAAGACCCCAGGCTCTACGGCATCTTTGAAGTGGGGGAGAACAACCGCGTGGTGCGCCTCGTGGAGAAACCCAAAGAAGTCTTCTCCAATCTCGCCAACATTGGTGCTTACAAATTCACCCCGGCGATTTTCGATATTCTCCGTGACACCCCACCCTCCGAACGGGGCGAGATCGAAATCACCTCCGCCATTCAGACCATAGCACGACAGAGCGAATTTACCGTCGTCGAAATCGAAGGCTACTGGCACCCCATCGGCTACGCCTGGGATCTCCTCGACGCCAACGCACACATCCTCGACACGAGCCTCCATGAATCCCATAAAGGCCGCATCAGCCCCGCTGCCCACCTCGAAGGTATAGTCAGCGTCGGCTACGGCACCATTATCCGTCCGGGCGTCGTCATCGAAGGCCCGGTCGTTATCGGCGAAAATTGTGAAATCGGACCCAACTGCTATATCCGGCCCGGCACCAGCATCGGCAACCACTGCAAGGTAGGTCAGGGTACCGAATTAAAAAACACCATTCTTATGAACAACGCCAAAGTGCCCCACCTCAGCTACGTGGGCGACAGTGTCATTGGCGAAGGGGCCAATCTCGGTTGTGGTACCGTCACCGCCAACTTCCGCCACGACGGCGGGAACCACAGATCCATGATCAATGGCAAGCTCATCAGCACAGGCCGACGCAAACTCGGAGCCATCATCGGAGACCACGTTCATACCGGCATCCACACCAGCATCTATCCCGGTCGCAGGCTCTGGCCCCACACCACCACCCTGCCCGGCACCATCGTCGACCGCGATATCGAAAGCACCGACTAAACACAAAGTGGGGATACCATGTTCGATCTATACAAGAAACAAGACGGCGTTAACCCTAAAAAAAGCACCCTCGGCTGCTTGCTCGCCAATGGGGCTATGGTCATCATCGTCGCAGCCATCCTCTACTTCTTTGGCCTACCACTCCGTGGGGAATGAGTTGAAAAACACCCCAAAATAAAAGAAATTTGATAAAAACACATTCAAAATGGTATGATTCTGCCTTACTTTAACTTAAATTGAAAGCGAGGTAGGGCATGGGTCGCATCGTAGGATTGATTCGTGGAGATGGTATTGGCCCCGAAGTCACCGATGCAACCACCAGGGTAATCGATGCTCTCGGCCTCGGAATCGAATGGGATCCCCTCCCCGCAGGTGCCCGCTCTGTAGACAAATACGACGATGTGCTGCCCCAACGCACCATCGACGCCATCAAGGACTACAAGATCGCCCTCAAGGGCCCCGTCACTACCCCCATCGGCATGGGCTTCAAAAGTGTAAACGTTCAACTACGTCAACGCCTCAACCTCTTCGCCGCCATACGCCCTGTCCGAAACATGCCCGGCATCAAGACCCGCTACGACGATGTGGATATTGTGGTCGTTCGTGAAAATACCGAAGGCCTCTACTCCGGCATCGAAAACGAAATCACCGAAGGTGTGGTGACCAGCCTCAAAGTCGTCACCGCAAAAGCATCCCTCCGTATTGCACGTGCAGGCTTCGCCTATTGCCGACGTCGCAAACGCCATAAACTCACCGTATTCCACAAAGCCAACATCATGAAACTGTCCGACGGTTTATTTCTCGATTGTGTACGCCGCATACACAAAGAAGAAGCCCAGGACATCGAATACGAAGAAATGATTATCGACAACGGCTGCATGCAACTCGTCAAAGACCCTACCCGCTTCGATGTGCTCCTCCTGGAAAACCTCTACGGCGATGTCATCAGCGATCTCTGTGCAGGTTTTGTCGGTGGACTGGGCGTAGTGCCCGGTGCGAATATCGGCGAAGATTGCGCTGTTTTCGAGGCGGTCCACGGGAGTGCACCCGACATCGCAGGGAAAAATATCGCCAACCCCCTCGCCCTCATCATGAGCGGCGCCATGATGCTCCGTCACATGGGCGAAGTGGATGCAGCACGTCATCTACGTAAATGCTACGATCAAGTGCTTGAGAATGGTGACCCCGGCGAGTTGACTGGTGACCTCGGTGGTACCGCCAGCACCGACGCCTTTGCTGACGCCATCATCAAGCGCATCTAACCCATAGCACCGATTATCAACAACACCCCATAAATAATCCCCACCCACCTCATTCCAAGGGGAACCGTTCTATATTCCCTTCATAGACATACCCATCCGGATCCTCCGGCTCTCAGCGATGGACCGCCAGATCAATACAATCATGCATATCAAACGCAACCC